>CATKFT010000315.1 GCA_949747745.1 uncultured Clostridia bacterium | reverse complement strand
GGAATTGCTTCTGGTAAAAATGATGAAAACTATATGTTTGAAGTGAGAAAGGTTGCTAAAACAATTATTAATATATCAGCTATAATAGTTCCAATAATAACTTGTATAATTGCATTTATAATAATGCGAATATCTTTAAACGAAGTTAATTTACAAATTATATTTTATCAAATTTTGCCAATATTACTATTAGGAATTTATATTGTAATGAGTGCAACATACTATTATGCAATAATTAGGGGATTGAGAGATTTTAAATTTTTGGCAAAAAGAAATTTTGTGAGTTCTTTAATAAAAATAATAGTAGCAACAATTTTGGCATATACACCATTAGGAATAATAGGCGTATGGATATCCTATTTAATATATTGCATATTACAAAAATACATGTCAAAAAATAGAGTTGAACAATTGATATAAGGCAAGTAAGAAGAAATGGCTATAATTCCATTTCTTCTCCTTTTTCCTTTTCATAAAAAAATTTTATCTAATATTAAATATCAAAATTTGATTGGACGATGTAATGTTACAATTGATGTAAAACAAAAAAATTTAATAATACTATAAAAAAACTTGATTTTATAAAAAAAATGTAGTAATATTTTTTAGGGTGTAAAAAATGAGAGAAATTGTAGAAGAAACAAGAAATAGTATATTTGCAGATAGCAAATTAAATTTGCTAGTTTTTGTGTTTACTGCAATTGTTTTGATATATTAACTATCACTAAATTTAATTTTAGTGATTTTTTTATGTATTAATA
The DNA here is from genome assembly GCA_949747745.1 of uncultured Clostridia bacterium. The sequence goes on along the minus strand of CATKFT010000315.1, from coordinate 2,238 downwards.
CACCTAGAAAATATTAGGAGGAAAAATATGGAAGAGAGTAAAATGGTTTTAGATGTTAATGAAAAACCAACAATTGCTAAATGGATTATTTTAGCATTTCAACATGTATTTGCTATGTTTGGTGCTACTATTTTAGTACCTATTTTAGTTAACCAAGGAGCAGGAGAAACAGTACTTACTATACCAGTAGCACTTGTAACATCTGGTATAGGAACATTAATTTATATTTTATGTACAAAAGGAAAATCACCAGTATATTTAGGAAGCTCGTTTGCATTTATAGCTCCACTTGTGGCAGCATATGCAAAAGGTGGTCTTTCTGGTGCCATGACAGGAATTATGGCAGTAGGACTTATTTATATAATATTTTCAACGATTATAAGATTTATAGGAAAAAACTGGCTTGATAAATTATTGCCACCAGTAGTTATAGGACCTATGATAATGATTATAGGATTAGGACTTGCACCATCTGCAATTTCGCAAATTGGACTTGTAACAGATGCTACATTTGAATGGAAAACAATATTAGTTGCTGTTGTTACATTTTTAGTAACAGCAATAATTGCAGTAAGAGGAAAAGGTTTTTTTAGGATAATTCCTTTCTTAGTAGGAATTATAACAGGATATATTGTAGCAATATGTTTAGGACTAGTTGATTTTACACCAGTTTTAGAAGCTACTTTCTTTAGTATGCCACAATTTGCTATACCATTTTTTAGTTATACACCAAATTTTATTAGTATACTTACAATTGCACCGATTGCATTAGTAACAATGGCAGAACATATAGGTGACCATACATCATTAAGTAATATTATTGGAAAAGATTTATTAAAAGAACCAGGACTTGATAAAACATTATTAGGAGATGGTATTGCAACATTTGTAGCAGGATTACTTGGAGGACCTGCAAATACAACATATGGTGAAAATACATCTGTTGTAGGAATGACAAAAATTGCATCTGTTTTTGTCATTGGACTTGCAGCAATTTTTGCAATATGTTTAGGATTTTTGGGAAAATTTACAGCATTAGTTTCTACTATTCCAAATGCAGTACTTGGTGGAGTAAGTTTGCTTTTATATGGATTCATTGCAGTTAATGGATTAAAAGTATTAATTCAAAATCAAGTTGATTTTGGAAAAACAAAAAATGTAATTGTAGCATCTAGTATGCTTGTATTAGGACTTGGTGGAGCTGCTATTTCAGTAGTAAGTGGAGATGTATCAGTTACAATTTCAGGAATGAGTTTAGCAGCAATTGTTGGAATATTAATTAATTTATGTTTGCCAGAAGAAAAAGGTGAAATAAAAAATATAGAAGATAAATCTAAAAAAGAGGAAAAAGAAACAGTAAATGCATAAATGAATCTAAAGGTTTATGAAAAAAAGTATTTATTATTAAAGGTTATGAATAGAAAATTATTAAAGAAAGACTATAAGGAAGTACAAAATAAAAATATTAAATAAAAGAAAGGAAAAAACAATTATGAAAGCAATAGAATTAAAACATCCATTAATTGAACATAAAGTAGCAATTTTAAGAGATAAAAAAACAGGAACAAAAGAATTTAGAGAGCTTGCAGAAGAAATAGCAATGTTATTATGTTATGAAGCAATGAGAGATGCTAAACTAGATGAAGTAGAAGTACAAACACCTATGGGAAAAACAACAGCAAAGAAAATAAATGAAGATAGATATACTTTTGTTCCAATACTAAGAGCAGGTTTAGGTATGAGTAATGGGATAACGAAAATTGTACCAAATGCTAAAATAGGAGTAATTGGGCTATATCGTAATGAAGAAACATTAGAGCCAGTGAGATATTATTATAAGGTACCAAAAGACATAAAAGATAGAGAAGTAATACTTGTAGATCCAATGCTTGCAACAGGAGGGTCAGCATTAGATGCAATTAAAATGATAAAAGAAGATGGAGTAAAAAATATAAAATTTTTATGCTTAATTGCAGCACCAGAAGGAATAAAAAAAGTAGAAGAAGCATATCCAGATGTACAAATATATTGTGCAAAAATAGATGACCATTTAAATGATATAGGCTATATTGTACCAGGACTTGGAGATGCAGGAGATAGAATATTTGGTATAAAATAGTGAAACTATTTTGCTTTATATAATGGTAAGGTTAAAAACTAAATATATTTTAAAAACTATTCACAAAAAATTCACAAAAAAATTAGCAATTGGGGTTGACAATTGCTAATTTTGGTTAT
>CATKFT010000314.1 GCA_949747745.1 uncultured Clostridia bacterium | reverse complement strand
GCATCAGCATCTGGAATTTCTAAGTCAAATTCTTCTTCTAATGCCATTATTAATTCAACTATATCAAGAGAATCAGCTCCTAAATCATCTATAAAAGATGCTTCCATTGTAACTGTGTTTTCAGTCACTCCTAATTGTTCTACTATAATTCCTTTTACTTTTTCAAATATTTCTTCTGAACTCATTTTCCTTTAAGTTCACCTCCTCTCAAATTTTTTCTATTCTAAAACTGTATCTACACAATAATATATGTTTCATTAATTGTCAAGTATTTTTTTAAAATTGTTAAAATATCTATTACTAAATAATAGTTTTCGGAGATTTTTTATATTATTATTACTACTTGTTAATTGTTACTATATAATAGTTTTATTGTACATTTTTTGTAAATTCTTCTATCATCTTATCTACTGCTTTATTTTTTACAAATTGTTCTGCTTGTTTTATTGTAAATTCAAATAATTTTTCATCACTACTTCCATGTGCTTTTACTACTGGTTTTTTAACTCCTAAAAATAATGCCCCACCATATTCTTTATAATCCATTGCTTTTGAAAGTGCATTTATTGATCCCATTGCAGGAATTGCTCCAAGTATTGTAAATATATTTTTCTTTATACTTTCTGTTAGAGTTCTCTTTACTAATTTTCCAACACCTTCTACTGTTTTTAAAAACACATTTCCAGTATATCCATCTGCTACTAAAATATCTAGTTTTCCAGAAAAAGCATCTCTTCCTTCTATATTTCCAACAAAGTTTATATCTAACTCTTCTGCTTTTTCTTTTAATAATTTATATGATTCTTTTACTAAATCATTTCCTTTTGTTTCTTCTGTACCTATATTTAATAAACCTACTGTTGGATGTTCCATACCAAAAGTATTTCTATTGTATATTGTTGCCATTTGTGCAAATTGAAGTAAATTAATTGGTTTACAGTTTGTATTTGAACCACAATCTATTAGCATAAGTCTTCCTTTATATGCAGGAAGTATTCCGTGCAAGAGCTGGTCTATCTATTCCTTTAATTCTTCCTACAAGTAATGTTGCACCTGTAAGTAATGCTCCACTATTTCCTGCTGAAATAAATACATCTCCTTTTCCTTCTTTTAATAGGTTAAACCCTACTACCATAGAAGAATCTTTTTTATACTTAATCGCTTGTGTAGGAATATCACACATTTCAATTATTTGTGTTGTATGATGTATTTTTAGTCTATCTGAAATTTCAGAAATATCATTTTTGCCATATATTTCTTTTATACGTGCATTAATTATATCCTTATTTCCAATTAATAGCACCTCTGCTTCTATTTGATTAATAGCCTTTACAGCTCCTTTAATATTAGCATCTGGTGCATTATCTCCACCCATTACATCTAATAATATAACCAATTTTCTTCCTCCAAACCTCATGTTTTCTTTTATATTGTATTTATGATGTAATCATTTTATTATTTATTTATTAAAATTGCAATAGTTTTTGACCAATTGTTCATAAAAATTGTTACTGCTCAGTATATATAATTTACTAATTTTCTCAATTTGTTGAAACTCTAAATTTTTATTAAAATGTCTTAAAATTGATTTTCACAATGAAAATTTTTATAGTCTGAACAGTAACTAAAAATTTCATTGAATTTTTGTTACTAGATTTTAGTTTATAATTACTTGTTCTTTTTTACTTTTATCTTGTAACTATCATTTCATTAGAAGTTATTAAAAGAAAAATAAATAAGCTATTATTGTTAATAGCCTATTTATTTTTCACCTTTTCTCCCATAAAATGGTCTTAATATTTTAGAAACAACCCATACAATTTTCCCACTATTTTTTCCAGCAAAACCTTTTCCTAATGCTTTTCCTCCAACTGTTAGTGATGCTACTAATGCACTTATTAAAAACTGTACTTCAAATGATATTTCATATGCACTTGTTATTTTCATGGCTATAATAGCACTTATTGCTCCACTTAATACTCCGACAAATATCTCCAATTACATCTGCACATATATTTGCAACTTTTGCTGCATTTCTAATTAGCTTTACTGCAGTTTTTGCTCCTTTAATTTTTTTTGTTGCTTTTGCATGAAATTCTTCTTCACCTGATACTGTTACTGCTACTCCTACAATATCAAAAATTATACCTAACATTATTACTAAAAGAAGTATTAAAATTGCTGGTAACATTGGTATATCATTTAATGCCACTGTTGATATATATGAAAAAAATAGCGATAACATAAATGTTATAATGAAAACTTGAATAAACCATTTTACATTTTCGTTATTTTTCTTCTCTTTTTTTTCTTTCAATCTTTTTCACCTTTAATTTATAGTTTTGATGGTAAAAGCCTAAGTAAACTTTGTAGTATAGGTCTAGTTGAGTTTCTCTATTTTCTACCAGGCATTACTGCCATAGCCGTTTCCGTTTAAAGAAAATATTCCTTTTATCTTAGTTACTAGTAAAAAGAATACCAGCCAGCCACTAAAATCTACACCTTAATCCTTAGACTTTCTTGCTATATGCAAACATTCTAGAAGTTTTCCTTGAGATATACATTCTATTATTAGTCTTTTTTGCAATAATAATTTCATAGTCATAATTTTTTATTACTTAGCTACGGTAATAAAAAACTGTTTTAACTAATCCCAAAGTTATCACTCAAGACAGGCTACTCTATATATTGTGTCTTGGCACTTTATATAGGTTTTACTTAATTTACAGCATTATACACTGATCTAAGCCTCCGCGACGGTAGGGGAATACTATGTATGCCATTACATATTTCCCTATCATCTTTACTCCCTGCAAGCACACATAACTGGGCGTTTTGCGCACGAACAAGAAACTTCATCGATGTGCCCTTTAGTGGATTTTTAGCCCCACCCTCATAATAGACGTTTATCACTAGAATAATGCACCATCTTTTACGATTATAGCATATATTTCTAATTTTTACAAAATGTTTTTTTCCATATTTTGGTGGTAATAAGCTAATTTTT
>CATKFT010000313.1 GCA_949747745.1 uncultured Clostridia bacterium | reverse complement strand
TGAAACGGTTTAAAGTTTTTGTGTTGTCAAATTCTCATAATCTTGAAATCAAGTCGTATCAAGTATTATAGAGAGTTCGACAAAAACTCGTCTTGGTGCAGATGGCCGGAATCGAACCGGCACGGTTTATTCAACCGCAGGATTTTAAGGGAAAGAAAAACATTCGTTTTAGTGTTTTTCTGTATCACTTAGTACCATATATTACACCATTTTTTAAGCTTTCAAGTTCATTATGTATTGTATAATATTTTTTGATATTATGCAATATTTTTTAATTAGATTAGCAAAAGATTAGCAAATATGTTGCAGATTAAAAGTAATTTGACAATTTTATGTAAATATAGTATACTTATAATATAAATAACTCACATAGTGAGATTTCAGGAGGTTATCATATGATTACAGCAAGTGAAGCACGGGAAAAAATTGAAGCATTAGCTACAGAACGTGGCAGGCAGGAACAACAAACAGCTGAAAAAGTTATCACACGGGCTGTAGAAAATGGCGACAGCAGTTGCTGGCTCGGTATCTATGTTTCCGAAGCTACAGAAAAATGGCTCAAGTCTTTAGGTTATCAGGTAGAAAAAATGTCTAGCCAGAAAGACGGAAGCAATACAAAAGTCAAATGGTAACAAATGTCTATCAGTTAAGATGGACAGTAGCACTTTCTCAATGGGGAAAGTGCTATTATTTCTTAAATAAATCGTTTGGCTCGCATTCTAAAATTTTACAAAACTTTTCAATGTTTTCATATTTAATAGATTTTGTTTTATTCATAACAATATTATTAAAATTTGTGTAGCTCATATCTAATTGATTATATAACCAATATTTAGTTTTGCCTTTTTTCTTTAATAATTCTAATACATTTAACTTCATTAAACTATCTCTCCTAATTTTTTCATTAGTTATATTTTATATGATATATTTTTATTGCGTAACTGATTATTTTGTTATATAATGTATTCATTAGATATAAATTAGAAAAGAGGAAAATCAATGAATAATATAAGAAAATATCGTATTGAAAAAGGTTACAAATTACAGGAGTTAGCAGAGTTAGTAGGTATTTCAACTGGTTATATGTGTCATTTAGAAAAAGGAAGTAGAAATAATCCGGCATATGAAATTATGAAAAAGATTGCAAAAATTTTTGATAAAAGTATTGAAGAAATATTTTAAAATTAGACTTTGCAAAAAACTATTCCGCAACTTTTTGGACTTTATGTCCAAAAGTTGCGGTAGTTTTTGCATGCTATTTTAAATTTTCCTAATTACATTTGTTACTTTTCCTAAAATAAATAAATCTTCTTTTTCACAAGGGGGTTCGATATACCCTGTATTATAGCCTTGTAGTTGCCTTAAACTATTAATTTTTATAACATTTCTGACCCTGATTTCAGAATTTTGTTTAGTTTTTACTAATAAAATATCAGTATTAGTATATTTATTATTATCAATAATTTCAAAAGTAACTTTATCGCCTTTTTCTATTTTTGGAGCCATAGCATTATCATGTATTTCAATTCCTACGGGGTTATTTAAACTAAATTTTATTTCTTGCCCATTTCTTAAATTTTCAATATGAAATTCTTTTTCTAAATAATTAATAAACTTTTGTGTATCGTCTAATATATCAATAATCATATCAGTTAAAGGTTCTTTCTCAAAATATTCTTGTAATAAGTGTAATTTACTTTTATCAATTAATTCTGCATATTTGATAGCACTTAGATTTTCCATAAGTAACATATTTTGAAAAGCCCTTTTTATTTCTTTTGGTGCTTTATCGATATAACCCTCAATAACAAGGCGTCTTTCGTCTATTTTAAGAACATTAGCTATTATTCTTGACTTTTTATCGTCTGGTGGTTCTACTTTTCCATTTAGAATTTTACTAAAATATGTTTTATCAATATGTTCTCCTTTTTCTTCACATCTTCTTAAAATTTCTGCATTTGTATAATTTGTATCACTTATGACACGTCTTAATAATTTAGCATATGGCATTTTTATACCACCCTTTTCTATTTTATAATAAAGTTGTTAGCATGTAAATACAACTTGAATATAAAAGTTATTGTAAGTAAAATAAATCGCATTTATAATTACTGCAAGAAATAAATTGACGTCAAATTTCTTTCTTAACATATCGCCCTTTAGACATATGGGGCTAACTACTCGTTAGGAATACCCAAATATGCCCAGACAGACCCGTGAGCTGGGGGGTACGACTAGCGAGCATTAGAAAATGTTAGTTGAAAACTTACATTTTCTATGCGTAGTGGTCGTAGGAGGGGGTGCAAATCCCCCTATAAACCACTAAATGCACTTGAATTCGGTAGAAACTAGAATAAAAAGGGCGACAACTACTATTAGTAGCCCTTACAACACCATATAAGAATAAGGAGGATTTTTGATGAATAAATTAATAAATATTGATACTATTTATATTTTAATTGATACAGAAGATTTCGATAATCAAAGTATATTAAACTATTTCAAAGAAGAAAAAGAAAAAGCCATTATCGGAGCTAATAACAATACAACATACAAACATTTAATAGATATAAACAACTTAACATTTCAATTATTACCCAATGGCTCGCAAGGTTATAATTATATATTACGTAATAATGGATATGAAATAAAAGTTGCACAACATAAGGCAAAACTGGATGCATTTTTTCCTATACAAGTACGCATTAGTTCGGGATATTTATGGTCGCATGGCTTAGGAAACTCATGGTCATATATATACAATTGGATAGTAGAAACATTGGGAAATATAGTGAGGCATAAAATTTGTAGGCTAGATTTATGCTGTCATGTATCTGATGTAGATTTTACAACAAACTTTGAGGAAGTTTACAAGGGAAAATTTAAAAACAAAGAAATATTTTATACAGGTAATTTACCCAATGCTATAACATTTGGAAGTAGAAGTAATAAAAAAATTTATTGCAGGATATATAATAAATCTTTAGAAATACAAAAAAAGAAAGAAAAGCTATGGTTT
>CATKFT010000312.1 GCA_949747745.1 uncultured Clostridia bacterium | reverse complement strand
TCTCTATATGACGGATCTGATCCAGTGTATACGTATGCTGCGTTTGCCGAAATTGAATTTTATCATTGCTGATCTCATAGAAGTCTGATTTTTTCATAACATATTTCCCCTTACAGCTTCTTGCCGTTAAATCATAAAAATCATTATTGCTAAAAAAGATTATCCCTATATATAATATATTCCAATGAGCTTATAAATAGCAACGCTTTAAAAATTATTTTCATATCATCATACCTGTTTTTAATAAATGCTGCACATTATTATCAGACATCTTCTTTGTTTAGCATAAAAAAAGAAAACCATAACGGTTTCCTTTTTTCGTACTATCTTTTATTTTGGTGAAAAAACTTTAGTGACTTGTGATACCTAAATGTGAGATTAATAAAAGATACGTACTGATCTCCCCCTACAGCTGAGGTAACACGTACCCACCTGTTCTCCCCCAGAATTATACTTCCGGTACCTCAGTCATATAAATAACCCTTTTTCTTACAAATTTCAATTCCTTTTTCGCGAACGGTATATAATTGCAATGCGAATGGTAAATTTTACTGGAATCTTTCTTTATCTTAAATTAAAAGCAACCAAATGGTTGCTTTTAATCTTGATCTCTTATTTCTTGTATTTTTCAAGTTCTTTAGGTGCTTTCACCTGATGCATATCATAATTAGACGCAGTATTTACAGAATTTACTGCAGCCTTATGAGATGCTTTAGCGATTACTTCCAAAACGTTAATTTTCTTCATTGTTTTTCCTCCTTTCTAGTTTCCCCATAATAAGCAAAACGGCAATAATTATTAACAGAACTTCCATATGTACAATATAGACAGAACTTTCAGCGTATAAAATACATATTATTAAAAAGTACATACTAATTATGCCTTTGCTTATTCTCTTGTAATGTTTTTTTTCATCCGTTGTTAAAACTTTATTTTCATGATCACACGGAGCTAAAAACCAGATCATCATAGCTGACAACCCAAATAATATATGTAATAAAATATTAGTTTTTAAAACAGCAATTAACCCTATATAAAGAATAAATATCCCTATAAACGCACATTTGCATGTGAAATATGTTTTACAATGATATCCTCCAGTATATTTTCTTATAAATATAAAACCGCTTAAATATATCACACCCTCAGCGATGCGATGCGTATATATGGCAATAAGAGAAATTATTATGATTCCTATTGCAGAAGAAATCAACAGTTCAAGTCCATAACTGTAAATCTCTATTTCATCCTTAATTATGTTGTTTCTTATTAACCGCGTCACAATACAATTCGATAGCGTTTTTATCAATGTAATTCCCCCCTTCGCATTTTACATGAATTAACAATTCATCAGAATATCGATCAAGAATACCCCATCACGTACTTGCTTTTCTAAACTTCCGTCGTATTTATCAATTATTTTGTAAATACTCTTCATACCAAATCCATGATTTCGTTTATCCTGTTTACTCGTAACACTTGTATCTACTTCATCTATCAATACAGGATTAGAAATTTTTATATGCAATAACCCTTTATCTTTTGTTATTTTAAGCAGAACCTCTCCACCCTCATACGTATTTTCTACAGAGTTATCCAAAAGGTTTCCTAATAAAATGATCAAATCTTCATCTTTCATTATACTAGAATTTTCATAAGTAATCTCACATCTCAGTTTAACTCCCTTTTGCATAGCAAACTTATTCTTAGATTGAAGAATATAATTCAATGTTTCATTATCTGAAAAGCTGATAATATTTGTTTTATCTATTTCCTTATAAGATGTTTCCAGTATTTTAATCATCTCATCTACTTTTTGATCTTTTAAGCCTTCTACAATATACGATAATTGATGTTTTAAATCATGCTTAATTTTACGCATTTCCTCATTCAGTTCTTTTATATCTTCCATATTTTCACGTTGATACTTTAATTGCTGAATAACCATCAATTCATGAGTTCTATTTTCTGAATCTCTGAGAATAAATTCAAAAAGAAAATATAATAAAATACAAAAGATCATTAAAACAATTATTGAAAGATATAATAATTTATAATTCATTACACCTCTTAATATTAATTCTAATAAATTTACTGATAAAATCCACAACATTATAATAAGAGGAACCAATAGAATCCAATTTCTCTTGACTTCGATAATTACTCTTCTTTTCCTTCGAAATTCTGCAATTAAACCACCTAAAAATGCAAATACAATTTTTGATATTATAATGACGATATAAAAATATTTTTCTTTAGACAAATTTTCAATTGGAACATTCATGAAAAATGAAGTACTAAATAAGGTTATCATATTAGAAATATATAATAACACATAAGAAAATACGGGAATAAATAATTTAATAACAATAGTGTCTTGAGATAAAAAATATGTAAATACTGCAAGTGTTAATATTTGTGTTCCTGTTTCTACAACATAAGGAACTCCAAGACTATTGAAAAAACTTACTTCTAAAAACAATAATATCCATAACAAAATAAAATACTTCTTATTAAATTTCTTGTTAGTCATAAGATAATTAAACGTAAAATACACAATAGTAAAGGTCTCTACTGCATTTATAAATAAAGAAAACATTGAATCAAACATATCGCTATCCCCTTACATATTTATGTAAAGTCTCCGTCACATGACTTCTTTTTCTTCTGCTTATCTCTAATCGGTTACCATCTGCCATATTTACATAAATATCTTCAATTTTCGTCAAATAATATAAATTCACAATAACACTTCTATTAATCAATACAAAACCATCATCTAATTCGTCCATTAATGTTTTCAATGATTTACTCAATATTATTTGGCTTCCATCATTCAAATATAGTAAAACATTATTTTTATATTTTTCTGCATACATGATAGAGCTGTATTCTATCTTTTTTAGTTTGCCCTCTTGTTTAACCAAAAAGAACTTTTTATTTCTCTTTAAATCGTCCCGATACATTTGCATCGCTTTCGCAAAATCATTTTCAAAATCCGTTTTTCTTATAAAATAGAATGGCTGTGCCGCAAAGCTATCAAATACATACTGTTCATGACTGGATA
>CATKFT010000311.1 GCA_949747745.1 uncultured Clostridia bacterium | reverse complement strand
TTACTTCATATCCTTCATTTTCTACTGTTGGTACTATTTCTCCATTTGTCCATGCAAATGAACCATATGTTGTATCTCCTCCTGTTAAACTAGATTCAGCTAGAGTTTGTTCATATGTTATTTCACTTGCTTCTGGATATGCAATTGTTAAATCTTTTTTTGTTATTGAAAATTCTTTTTCAATTTTTACACTTCCTGTATAATCCCCTGTTCCTGTTACAACTACTTCTGCTTTATAGTCTCCTACTTCTCTTGGAGCTCCTGACATTTGTTTATATCCGTCCACTGTTTTTTCAAAATAAGTATCAGTGTATGTAAATTGAACATTTGGATTTACTTTTGTTACTGTTACATTTTTATCTTGATTTTCATTATATACTAAATCTGATGGTATATTTACTGTTACATCGCTTTGTTTTATTGGTTCTGCAATTTTTAGCTTTGTATATAGTCCTCTTTTATTATTGTATACATCACATGCAACAATTTGTATATACCAATCACCTATTTGGTCTATTGCATTAATTGTTACTTCATTTTGACCATATACATATTTAATCTCATAATTTGCATTTGACAAATAATCATCTTCCAATTCTTTAGTCCATTTGTACGCTATATAATGAATTGGTGATGAATCTTTTACTCTGATTGTCATTGGCAATCCTTTTGCAATTGTTGTACGTGATTCTGGATACTCATCTGGTATCTTTAAATCAAATTCTGGTGCTGTATTATCTGTTACTTCTGTATTTGGTTCCCCATCTACTACTATATATGGTAAATCTAGCCAATAACTTGTACCTTTATAACCTTGTACAGAAATACTAAATTCATGTATACCTGTACTTTCTGGTACTTTAACTTCTAATTCGTATTCTACACCTGTTTGTGTTTGTTTAGGTGTTATACTGATTTCATCATTGTATTTGGTTGTTGTTCCTATTGTAAGAGACAATTGGCTTAATCTTATTGTGTTATATACATCTCCGCCTCTTCTGTCCCATGCATAAAAAATAAACCATACTTTTGTATCGTCTTTAATTGTGAATTTAATTGTTTTATTTGCTCCTACCTCACCCCTTGAGATTTCTGGTGTAACTGTAGGTATTGTTTCCCCTTCCGCTAATGCGATTAATGGGATTAAGGTTGTCAACATTATCGATACTAATATTGTAATAATAATTTTTTTTGTTCTTTCAATAAATTTTGACATTTTATCTCCTCCTATAATATAGATTTTTTTAGCATATAATTCATTAGTTACCAATTTATGTCTTCTTATATTATATAGTATTTTCTAACATAAGTCAATAATTTATTTGAAATTCGTCAATGTTTTATGTATACACGCAAAAAAAAGCACCGAGATTAAACTCGGTGCTTTAAAATGGTCATGTATCTATTTGCTTTCAGGTATTGAAGTCTCAATACCACTAATTTGTTCACCACCAGAAACTGGTTGCATTTGTTCAGGCTCTAATTTCTGTGTCTTTCCACTTTCACTGCCCCCTATGTTGCCTCCTCCTGCTCCTGGTCCAATTGGGTTCGGTTCAGGTTCTTCTGGTGAGGGGGATGGACTCGGTGTAACCGTTCCACTTTCATCTCCTCCTAAATTGCCTCCGCCTGATCCTGGTCCAACTGGATCTGGTTCTAGATCCTTAGAACATGCATCACATTTACCATCTCCATTTGAATCAGAATGAGAACCATAGCTGTTCTTTTCGCCACAACTCCCATCACCTATACAATTGTGCCAGTGATGTGTGTCATTCTTGCTCCAACTATTCGACCATACATGTTTGTGTGGCTCTGGACTTGGGCTTGGCGTGGGTGTAGATGTACTCATCGTATATCCACATGTGTCGCATTTGCCGTCTCCATTTCCGTCTGAGTGGCTTCCATATCCATTTTTCCCACTATTTGCTGTAATTGAGCAAGTTCCACTTCCTATGCAATTGTGCCAGTGATGTGTGTTATTCTTGCTCCAACTACTCGACCATACATGTTTGTGT
>CATKFT010000310.1 GCA_949747745.1 uncultured Clostridia bacterium | reverse complement strand
TGTAGAAGGAGGACAAACTTACACATACTATATAAATGGAAAAAAAGACGGAAACACAAGTGAAGATGCTACACAAGAACATGTATATAGAAATTTAAAACCAAATACAGTATATACAATATTAGTAGAAATAAGAGACAAGCAAACAGATGCACTACTTGGAACAATAGTAAAAAAGGCAGAAACATCACAACCAAACAGTCCAGACTTACATGGGTTTAATGCAGATTGCACATACTATGTAATATATGATGAAAATGGAAATGAAACGATAGGAGATAAAATTAGAAATGATGGAAGTAATCAACCAAAAAATTGGTATGATTATGGAAAATCAAAATGGGCAAACATAGTAGTAAAAGGTAAGAAAACAGATGGAACAGAAACAGCAACATATTTCACATGGATACCACGTTACCAATTTAAACTAGATAATCAAACCCAAAGAAGCGATGTAAAATTTATAGAAGGAACAGGAGGAGCAACAAAAGGAGATTATCAAGTACCAGATGCATTTACATTTGATGGAAAAGCATTAACAGGATTTTGGGCAATGAAATATAATATAGGAGATCAATAAAATAATTACTTTATAATGGATAATAATAAGGAATAAAACATAGAATAAACCAAGGGAGTTAGTAAAAAAGAGAGAACTAACTCTTTGGGATTATATAATAGTTGATATATATTAAAAATAGAGAAAAGAGGTTACAAAAATGTAACCCCTTCTGATTTTCTTGCCGAACTAAGAAACAGTCTCGAAAAAACTATTGATTTTCCGCGTTTTTTCGCTTTTCCTGCTCATTCTGAACAATCGCTAATTCATTATCTAGTTCTTCACGAAGTTCCTCAAGCTCTTTGTCCGACAAGTCGTTTAAATTAACAAATCTAAACATAATATACCTCCATCTAGTGTGGTTAATAGTGTCGATAATAGTATATCACAAAATTACGTAAAGTACAAATTTAATTCAAAATTTTCTGTAAATCCTTTATCTAGTAAATAAAAATCTTTCATTAAATTAAATTACTCTAAAATTCTTTTAATCTCTTCTGTTCTTTTAATTTTCTGAGTAGTAGTTTTTATCATAGGCTCATCTGTTACTATAATACTTCTAATGTGTTTATAAGCAGGCATTTGTTTGTTAATTTCTTTAATATCTGACCAAATAATATTGTAATAATCTTCTTTATCTACATTAGGGTACATATTACTCATTAATTCAGTATTATAAACAATTTTTGCATTAATATCTAAATCATTATCTTTGGTAGGTCTGCCAAAGACAAGGTTTTCAGTTACATATGGAAGTTTGGCAATTAAAATTTCTAATTCTTCTGGATAAATATTTTTACCATTTTTTAAAACAATTACATTTTTCTTTCTACCAGTAACAAATAGATAACCATCTTTATCAAAATAACCAAGATCACCTGTATAAAACCATCCATCTTTTAGAACTTCATTTGTTGCAGTCTCATTATCATAATAGCCAAGCATAACATTAGGACCCTTTACAATAATTTCACCTACGCCAATTTCATCAGGAGAATCGATTTTTACTTCTATATTAGGAAGTGCAAATGCGACAGAACCGTGGTTTTTTATATTTATCATTTTCAGCAGCAACAACAGGTGAGGTTTCAGTTAATCCATAACCATTTAATAAATTAAGTCCAAAACTAGAAAGACCTAAAATTGCTTCTTTACTCATAGGAGCAGCACCATATATAATAATTCTTAAATGTCCTCCAAATTCATTAAGAACAGATTTAAAAACTTTTCTTCTAATATCAATTCCAAAGTTTAGTAAAAAGTTACAAATAGAAGACATAATCTTAACCATGTTTGTTAAGCCCTTTTCTTCAATTCCTTTATTTACTTTTTTATACATAGTTTCTAAAATTAAAGGGACAGCAACAAAACCTGTTACTTTATATTCTTTTAAATTTTGTACAACATAACGAAGTCCATCACAAAAAGCAATTGTAATTCCACAATATAATCCATATAAAAAGGTTGTAGTAGATTCATATGTATGGTGTAAAGGAAGAAATGATAAAAAAGTATCTTCACTTGTAACTTTAGCAATACAGCCTATCGAGTAAATGTCAGCACAAACGTTGGCTTGTGAAAGCATTACAATTTTTGAAATAGCAGTAGTACCGAGAAGTAAAAAGCATAATAGTCATAGAATTATTATCTATTACAACATTATCATATGAAATATTTCCATTTGAAATTTGAGTTTTTCCGTTTTCTAATAGTTTGTTGTATGACAAAACATTATCTACATCATTCTCAAAGTCCATACAAATAAAATGTTTTAATTTACTTTTGTTTTGGGTTTTTAATTTATTAAAAACATCTAAATATTTCTTATCAAAAATAACGCAAGTTGCTTCTGAACGGATTATAGATGATTCAATCTCATTTTCAGGTAAAGCTTTATCAAGGGGAACTACTATCATACCGAGATGTAGTAATACTAAGATAACTAACACACCATTCATAACGGTTTGGAGCAATGATAGCAACTCTTTTTCCGAGATAAACCTAAATTTATTAAAGATGTTCCCAAATTTCTAATATCATTTTGTAAGTCTAAATAAGTATGGGTTATATATGTAGTATCTTTAGGTGTATGTTTATATGTAAAAGCAACTTTATCTGGATATAATTTGCAAGAACGGTCAATTAATTCCTTAAAGTTTGCAACTTTTTCGATTTCATATAATTTGCTTTTTGATAATTCTTTCATAATTTCATTCCTTTCTTACTTTGCTAATAAGGCATAAATAGAAATGAAAGATTTAGTTTCTTTCAAACTAAATCTATATTAAAATTTATATGTATATTCTATACTTAAATTCATAAAAAAACAACCCTAAAATAAGGTTTTTGTTTAAATAAATACTGGGAAATTGTTCTGACGAAAATTGTAGATATTGGGTGATAATACTACTACGAGTTTACTATTTGACTAAAAAATGAATATTATGAAAATAAATGAACAGTAAATATAGGTAAAATTATTGAAGAATAGAAAATAATAAAATACAATGACAATAATAATTCAATGTGCAAAAGTAATATTATATTTATAAGTGAGAAATAGTACAGCGTGCTATATTAACTTATTTCATAAATAAATATAAAATA
>CATKFT010000309.1 GCA_949747745.1 uncultured Clostridia bacterium | reverse complement strand
ATTTGTTCTTTTGAATTTACGTAAATGATATTTTTCAGTTTCACCTTTATCTGTTTTTAGTACGATTTCATCCCCTGTTACTTTTGCTATTGTTCCATTTGAATTTGCTATTTGCATTATTCCAGAATCTTTTGCTGCTCTATATTCAATTCCTGTTCCTACTACTGGTGATTCTGGTATTAGTAGTGGTACTGCTTGACGTTGCATGTTTGCTCCCATTAGGGCACGATGTGCATCATCATGCTCTAAGAATGGTATCATTGCAGCACCTACTGATACTAATTGTTTTGGTGATACATCTACATAGTCTACTTGTTCTGGTGCAACTTCTGCTATATCATCTAAGTATCTTACTTTTATTTTTTTGCTTTCAAATTTTCCATTTTTGTCTATTGCTTCTGAAGCTTGGGCTATTTTTGCTCCTTCTTCTTCCTCTGCACTTAAATATACTACTTGATCTGTTACTTTTCCTGTACTTTTATCTACTACTCTATATGGTGTTTCTACAAATCCATATTCATTTATTATTGCAAATGCTGTAAGTGCTGATATAAGTCCTATGTTTGGTCCTTCTGGTGATTCTATTGGACATAAACGTCCATAGTGTGTATAGTGTACGTCTCTTACTTCGAAACCTGCTCTTTCCCTAGATAATCCACCTGGTCCTAATGCTGATATTCTTCTTTTATGTGTTAGTTCTGACAATGGGTTTGTTTGATCCATAAATTGTGATAGTTGTGAGCTTCCAAAGAATTCTCTTATTGATGATGTTATTGGTTTTGTGTTTATTAGAGTTTGTGGTGTTACAACATCTAAGTCTTGTATTGTCATTCTTTCACGTACTACTCTTTCAAGTCTTGTTAAACCAATTCTAAATTGGTTTTGTAATAGTTCTCCAACTGAACGTATACGTCTGTTTCCTAAGTGATCTATGTCGTCTATTTTTCCTATTCCATGTTCTAATGTTAATATGTAGTTTATGCTTGATAATATGTCTTCTGTTGTTATGTGTTTTGGTATTAGTTCATCTATTCTTTCTGTTATTACTTTTTCTAAATCTTTTTGGTTTGTATTTTCTAATATGCTTTTTAGTACTTCATAATTTACATATTCTTTTATTTTTATTTCTTTTAAGTCTACAAATTCATGAATATTTACTGTTCCATTACCTATTACACGAACATTTCTATCTTCTACTTTTACATCTACTGAGTTTATTCCTGTGTTTTGTATTTGTATTGCTGTTTCTTTCTTTATTATTTCTCCTGCTTCTACTAATACTTCTCCCGTTTCTGGATTTACTATTGTATTTGTTGATATTTGATTTGTTATTCTTGTAGCTAAACTTAATTTTTTGTTAAATTTATATCTTCCTACTTTTGCTAGGTCATATCTTCTATTATCAAAGAATAAGCCATTAAATAAATTTCTTGCTGCTTCTACTGATGGTAGTTCTCCTGGTCTTAGTTTTTTGTAAATTTCTATTAGGGCTTCATCTTGTGTTTTTATTGCGTCTTTATTTATACTTGCTTTTATTTTTTCTTCTTCCCCAAAAAATTCTAGTATTTGTTCATCTGTTATTAGTCCTACTGCTCTTAGTAATGATGTTACTGGTAGTTTTCTTGTTCTATCTACTCTTACATAGAATACATCGTTTGCATCTGTTTCATATTCTATCCATGCTCCACGAATTGGCATTACTGTTGCAGTGAATATTTTTTTACCTGTTTTGTCATAGTCATATGCATAGTAACATCCTGGTGAACGCACAAGTTGGCTTACTACAACTCTTTCTGCTCCGTTTATTACAAATGTTCCACTATCTGTCATAAGTGGGAAATCTCCTAAATAGATTTCTTGTTCTTTAATTTCTCCTGTTTCACGGTTAATTAAACGTACTTTTACATGTAGTCTTGTTGAGTATGTTGCATCTCTTTCTTTTGCTTCTTCTAATGAATATTTTGTTGTGTCTTCCATGTAGTAATCGAAAAACTCTAATACTAAGTTACCAGTATAGTCAATTATTGGAGATATGTCTTTTAATACTTCTCCTAAACCTTCTTTTACAAACCAATCATATGAATCCTTTTGTACTTGGATTAGATTTGGCATTTCAATACTGTCTTCAGTTTTCGCAAAAGTTTTTCTAACACATTTTTCGTGTTTAACATCTTTTACCAAAAAAATCACCTCTATATTAAATTAAGCAGAAAAATTGAAATTGCATTCTGGGATATTTAGAATGCTTTCTAAGAATAAAATCTATTTATCAAGAAGTCCTTCTTAAACTAAGTTTTCACATTATTTCTTAATAAGGTTTCTGCTCTTTCCTCTTAGAAACAAGCTTCTTTCAGAGTTTAATTCCTCTTCTTGTTAAATTTAAAAGAATTTATAAATCATATCTAATAAAAATGATATGATTCGTAACTAATGAATTATATCATTTTTTCTTACGGCTTGTCAAGGTTTTAGCTGATTTTTTTGTGATTTTTATATACTTTTTTGTATTTAACAAATATGTAGGGGCGGGCCATGTGTCCGCCCTCATGAATTATGTTTTTCATTTTCTGGGCAGGCACAAGACCTGCCCCTACATTTGTTGTTTCCTGTTTAAATAAATACCACACAAGCGATTAAAATCGCCCATACATTTTTTAATGAATCGACTTGCCATAAAAAGATATAACCTTAAATACACGTACTAAGTAGTTTCACGTGGATGAAGCGGATTCAACGTAAAAACATGGAACAAGTTTATTCTTGTTCCATGTTTTCCTTTATCTTATTTGCTTTTTTTCTAATTCTTTGTATTGCTGTATCTACTGATTTCACTTTTGTCCCTAGCCTTTCAGCAATTAGTGCATATGACTTTCCTTGTTTATAATAGTGTAATACCTGTCTTTCAAAATCACTTAAGCTTTCATCTATTTTATTCTCTATCGAACTATAATATTCTTTTTTTGTTATTGTATCTAGTGGATCTTCTGCTGTTTTTGCATCTAGAACTTCTACTACTTCCACATCTTCATTTTCATCATATGCCGATTGGTTTAATGAAAACGCTGAATTTAGTGGTATGTTCTTTTGACGATTTGAAGTCTTTAGTGCTGTAATTAATTGTCTTTCTATGCATAGGTTTGCAAATGTTTTAAATGAATTTTGCTTTTCTACATTAAAAGATTTTGTTGCTTTATATAAT
>CATKFT010000308.1 GCA_949747745.1 uncultured Clostridia bacterium | reverse complement strand
TAGGACCAGGTGGACTTTCAAGAGAAAGAGCAGGATTTGAAGTAAGGGACGTACACTATACACACTATGGACGTCTATGTCCAATCGAATCACCAGAAGGACCAAACATAGGATTAATATCAGCACTTACATCATTTGCCATAATAAACGAATATGGATTTGTTGAAACACCATATAGAGTAGTAGATAAGAAAACAAATAAAATAACAGACGAAGTAGAATATCTAAGTGCTGAAGAAGAAGAAGGAGCAAAAATAGCACAAGCTTCAGAACCATTAGATAAAAATGAAAAATTTGTAAACAAAAAAGTAAAAGTAAGATATTTAGATGATATAGCCGAAGTTGTACCAGAACAAGTAGACTATGTTGACGTATCACCAAAACAATTAGTATCAGTTGGTGCTGCAATGATACCATTTTTAGAGCATGATGACGCTCACCGTGCATTAATGGGAGCAAACATGCAACGTCAAGCAGTACCATTACTTACTACGGAATCACCAATAGTAGGAACTGGAATTGAATATAGAGCAGCAAAAGACTCTGGAATATTACAAATAGCAAGATCAAATGGAACAATTGAAAAAGTAACAGCAGATTTAATAACATTAAAAACAGAAAAAGGCGAAATAGAAAAATATCATTTACGTAAATTCAAAAGAACAAACGGTGGAACATGTATAAATCAAAGACCAATAGTAGTAAAAGGCGAAAAAGTAAAAGCAGGAGATGTAATAGCAGATGGACCAGCAACAGATAAGGGAGAAATGTCACTTGGTAAAAACGTACTAATCGCGTTTGCTACATGGGAAGGATATAACTACGAAGACGCTGTATTAATAAGTGAAAGATTAGTAAAAGAAGATGTATATACATCAATACATATAGAAGAATATGACTGTGAGTGTAGAGACACAAAACTAGGTCCAGAAGAAATAACAAGAGACATACCAAATGTAGGAGAAGATAGCTTAAAAGACCTAGATGAAAACGGAATAATAAGAATAGGAGCAGAAGTAAGACCAGGAGACATACTAGTAGGAAAAGTAACACCAAAGGGAGAAACAGAATTAACAGCAGAAGAAAGACTATTACGTGCAATATTTGGAGAAAAAGCAAGAGAAGTTAGAGACACATCTTTAAGGGTACCACATGGGGAAGAAGGAACAATAGTAGATGTAAAAATATTCACAAGAGACAACTCAGACGAACTAGCACCAGGAGTAAACCAAGTAATAAGATGTTACATAGCACAAAAAAGGAAAATATCAGTCGGAGACAAAATGGCAGGACGTCATGGAAACAAAGGTGTTGTATCAAGAATATTACCAGTAGAAGACATGCCATTTATGCCAGATGGAACACCAGTAGATATAGTACTAAACCCACTTGGCGTACCATCACGTATGAATTTAGGGCAAGTTTTAGAAGTACACTTAGGAGCAGCAGCGCGTGAACTTGGTTGGAAAGTTGCAACTCCAGTATTTGATGGAGCAAAAGAATACGAAATAGAAGAATTATTAGAAAAAGCAGGAAGAACAAAAGATGGAAAAACAATACTATATGATGGAAGAACAGGAGAAAAATTTGATCACCCAGTTACAGTAGGAATAATGTACATGTTAAAACTACATCACTTAGTAGATGACAAAATACATGCACGTTCAACAGGACCATACTCACTTGTAACACAGCAACCATTAGGAGGAAAAGCACAATTTGGAGGACAACGTTTTGGAGAAATGGAAGTTTGGGCATTAGAAGCATATGGAGCAGCACATACATTACAAGAAATTCTAACAGTAAAATCAGACGACGTAGTAGGAAGAGTAAAAACATATGAATCAATAGTAAAAGGAGAAAATGTACCAGAACCAGGAGTACCAGAAAGCTTCAAAGTACTAGTAAAAGAATTACAAAGTTTAGGATTAGATGTAAGATTATATTCAAACGATGACCAAGAATTAGAATTAAAAGAAAATATAGATGAGGGAATAGAATACAATCCAGAAAAACAAAGACAAGAAAACATACTATTAAAAGAAGAATTATCAGAAAACTACATAGAAGAAGATGAAGACTCTGAAGAATTACTAGATGGAGATGAAGCAGATGAATTATTTGAGAGTGTACTAGACGATGAAGATGAAATGCTATTAGATGACACGGACTTAGGGGAAGATAATTTAATGAATGATAATGACATATTAGATGATGATGAATAAATAAAGTAATATTAGTATGTAAGAACCCCCAGCCAAGCTTTACTTAAGGGGGCTGTCGGCGAAGCCGACTGGGGGATCTAAGAATTGAATACATATACACATAATACAAAAAAGTAATCCACAAAAATAGAATTGTTCGTGCAGTGTAAGGTTAATTTTTATAAATTATGTGGAAAATCTAATTTTTGAAAAGGGGTCAAAAATGGACGAATTAGAAATATTTGATAAATTAAAAATTGGGCTAGCATCAGATGAAAAAGTAAGAGAATGGTCAAAAGGTGAAGTAAAAAAGCCAGAAACAATAAATTATAGAACATTAAAGCCAGAAAAAGATGGTCTATTTTGTGAAAGAATATTTGGACCAACAAAAGATTGGGAATGTCATTGTGGAAAATATAAAAGAGTACGTTATAAAGGAATAGTATGTGATAGATGTGGTGTTGAAGTAACAAAAGCAAAAGTAAGAAGAGAGAGAATGGGACATATCGAACTTGCAGCTCCTGTGGCACATATCTGGTATTTTAAAGGAATTCCAAGTCGAGTTGCTTTGCTATTAGATATTTCGCCAAGAAGTTTGGAAAAAGTTGTTTATTTTTCTTCGTATATTGTAACTGATAAAGGAAGCAGTGATTTACAGAAATATCAAGTTATTAATGAAAAAGAATATCATGAGACAGAAGAAAAATTTGGAAGAGGTTCTTTCAAAGCAGAAATGGGAGCAGAAGCTATCCAGAAATTATTGAAAGAAATTGATGTTGACAAATTATCTGAAAAATTGAAAAAAGAAATTGCCAAAGCAAGCGAGCAAAAAAAGGCTAAATTAGTCAAAAGATTGGATACGGTAGAAAGTTTCCGTGTTTCTGAAAACAGACCAGAATGGATGATTATGAATGTTGTACCAGTCATTCCGCCAGAATTAAGACCAATGGTTCAATTAGATGGTGGACGATTTGCAACATCTGATTTAAATGATTTATACAG
>CATKFT010000307.1 GCA_949747745.1 uncultured Clostridia bacterium | reverse complement strand
ATTTTTCATTTTTTTTCGAAAAAATTTATTTCTTTCTCATATTTTTTCTTTTACTCACTTAAAAAGAGTAAAATTTTATTTTTCACTCTTTATTGCTGAGTATCTCTACTCTTCGATGATTTCTTGTAACCTTCTCTTATAATCTTCTATTTTACTTTGATATTCCATATTAGACGATTGTAATGTTTCCTTTTCATTTTCTAATTCCATATTTTTATTTTGTAGTTCCTCTTTTTCCTGCTCTAACTGAGAAATTTGACCTTCGTAATCTCGTAATTCTCTAGAACAATATTTCTCATCTTCTTCTCTTTCATGCATATATTCATCCTCTTTTTTCTGAGAATTTTCTTTTAAAATTTGAATATTTTGTTCGGTTGCATAAATTCTAATATTAATCTCATTTAACATTCCATAATTATAAATTTTTTTATGTTTTAAATCTTCAATCATTACCGAAAGTAAATGTGAATTTATTAATAAATAAGGCTTTTCATAATAAACAAAAGTACTATTTATTTCAGTCGGAAGAAGAACTTCTGTATAATCTTTATAATAATCTACTTCAACTTTTAATTTGTTTCCTAGTGTATTATCAACAATATATTCAGCTTCTGACCAAAATAGAAAATACATATCATTTTTCATTTCATAAGTTTCTGATATTGTATCCATAGAAACTTGCTTTGGAACTTCATTTACAAACGTAAGAGTACTCATATCTAATAATAAGATTCCAAAGGATGCCCCCAATCCTACAATAGAAATAAGAAATGTTATCATAAGTCTTTTTTCATTTGTCTTTCCTCTTATTATAAAATTAATTAATACCTCTAATATTGTTAAAACCAAAAGAATAGCAAAAGGAATTCCAATCAATATACTAATATAGAAAACTCCTTTAAATAAGTAAAATAAATAGATAAATAATCCTGCGCAAAGAAAAAATAAAATAAATACAGTTGGTAAAATAATAAAACAAATAAACACTTTTACAAAAAACATAACTATCTTTTCTAGAAAACGAAATAATATATCAATATTATTCATTCTTTTCTTCTCTTCTTTTACAATTTCTATTTTTTCTACAATAACTTCTGTTTTTTCTATAGATTCTTTTTCTACAAGCTTTTTTCCTTTATATTTCGGATTGTCTAAATAAACAATTCGAAATACATAAATAAAAATTACTAAAAAGAGACTCCAATAGCAACAATTAATCACGAATCGAATAATATTACTGCCTATTTGAAATAAATCATTTTGTGTAGAACGAACCGTTAAATAAAAAAATTTCTCTATATCATTAAATAAAAGTCGAAACAATAATAAAATTAATGCTACAATTCCCATCACGGCAATACAAGTCGCCAATTCTTTTCTTGTCATTGATTTTCGTAAATCATTGGTTTCATTTACAAATTCTAAAATACTATCAATAAATGTATAAATATTGCTTTTCTTTTTTTCACAAATTTTGATTTCAGTAATTTCATCATTCGTTAAATCATCCAAACTACATTTAAATATCTTACATATAGCTAGTAATTTATCCATCTCAGGATAAGTAGTCCCAGATTCCCATTTCGATACAGACTGTCTTGTAACATCCAATAAATCTGCTAAACCTTCTTGTGATAAATTATTTGCTTTTCTTAACTTTTGAAGTTTTTCATTAAAACTCATTTTTTTCACCTCTTGTTTTCATTTTACTATGGAACTTCGGTTGCGTTCTACCAAATTTGAGTTGTTTTCACAGTAATTTTTGGTTGCTTTTTCACTATTATACAAGAAAAAAAGAGTTTTAGCACTCTTCTTTATATTTTTTCATTACAGTCTTTACTCTGGCAATCGCTAAAGTATCATTAGGTACATCACTTGTAATTGTAGAACCCGCTCCAATAAAAGCATTTTTTTCCACTTTAACAGGAGCAACTAAATTGCTATTACATCCTATGAAAGCCCCATCCTTAATCTCAGTTTGATGTTTCTCTTGCCCATCATAGTTAGCAGTAATTGCTCCACAACCAATTGTTACATTTTTTCCTATTATAGCATCACCAATATAAGATAAATGAGGAATTTTTGTTTTCATATCTATCTTGCTATTTTTTAGCTCTACAAAAGACCCAATTTTAATATTATCTCCAATCCTGCAATGAGGTCGAATATGAGTATAAGGACCTATACTACAAAAATTTCCAATCTTACTTTCTTCAATATGAGAATGATAAATTATGGTATTATCTCCTACTTCTACATTTTTTAAATAACATCCCATATGGATAGTACAATTTTTCCCAATTTTAGTTTTTCCTTCTAGTATAACATTAGGATAAATTATTGTTCCCTCCTCTATCATAACACTACTTTCGATATAAGTATGACTTTTATCAATATACTTAACCATTTCTTCCCTCTTTTTTCTTTTGAAAGTTTCCTGCAATATGAGTCACTCTTTTCCGAGAAAGAAAACGAGTTCCCATTATAGCACATTTCATCTTAAAGCCTGGAATAATAATTAATTTTCGTTTTAACATTTTTTCAATCGCATATTCTGCTACTTCGTAACTTTCCAACCCATCTATCGCAAATTTTACTCCCGCTACTTTATTAAAATTGGTATCAACTGGACCTGGACAAAGAGCGCCAATATAAACCTTACTTCCTGCTCTTCTAAGCTCTTCATTTAAAGCTTCCGTAAAATGAAGCACATACGCCTTTGTTGCATAATAAGTCGCCATATAAGGGCCTGACATAAACCCTGCAGAACTTGCGACATTTAAAATATAGCCTTTGTCCTTTTCCTTAAAATCTTTTAAAAATTGTTTCGTCAATGCTTGTACTGACTTAATATTTAAATCAATCATGTCTAATTCTTTTTCCAATTTAGTACTTGTAAATTCTCCAAATAATCCAAATCCAGCATTGTTTATAACAATATCAATATCCTGTTTTTTCACTTTATTATATAGTTTCATACAATTAAAAGTACTAGCTAAATCCATGGAAATGATTTCTGCCTCGATTCCAAAACCCTTTTTTGGATGCTCTAATTCTTTCTTTAATTTTTCTAGTTTTTCTTTTCTCCTAGCTACTAAAATTAGATTATACCCTCTTCTAGCTAATACTCTTGCCATATCCGCTCCTAATCCAGAACTCGCACCTGTTATTAACGCCAACATTTTTATCATCTCCATTCTTTATTTCATTATAGCGTATTATTTTACTTTTGTAACGAAAAAAAAGAAAATTTCTATAATTTTCCATTATTTT
>CATKFT010000306.1 GCA_949747745.1 uncultured Clostridia bacterium | reverse complement strand
TATCAATGCTTGCACACTTTCCTTTGGAGGCGTTGGGCGGATTCGAACCGCCGAATCAGAGTTTTGCAGACTCGTGCCTTACCACTTGGCTACAACGCCATATTATAATATATTCTTGTTAAACAAAAATAGTACTAAATTTCAAAAAATATTTATAAATATTTTGTTATGTATGTAAGCTATTTATATGTATATGGAGCAGGTAACGAGAATCGGACTCGTGACTAAACCTTGGCAAGGTCTCGTTTTACCACTAAACTATACCTGCATAATATAAGCATATGCTATTTACTATAACATTATTATAATAACAAAAAAAAATATATAAGTCAAGACAAATTAATTAAAAAACATCGTAATATTAACGTGATTATATAAAATCTAACATAACCACCCACAAAACAGGTGGTTATGCTTTATGTTAAACATCCTAATCCCTTTTGGCATCTTTTGCAATTTCTGCAAATCTTTTTATTTTCATTGTTGTTGTTTTTTCAAATTCATCTTTTTTTATTTCTAGTTTTTTAATAGCTTTATATGATGTTAGTTTTTTGTTTACTTTTTTTATTTCTTCCCAAATTATTTTATGAATTTCTTCTTCATTTAAATTTTTACCATGCTTTTCTTCTATTTTTTCATAGTCTGGTATTACTTTTACTGATATTAATAATTCTTTTGAACTGTCTTCTTCTTTTCCATATACCATACATTCTTTTATTTCTTCTATTTCACCTAGCATTAACTCTATCTCTTCTGGATAAATGTTTTTCCCATTTTGTGTTACTATTACATTTTTGCTTCTTCCTGTTATATATAAAAAACCATCTTCATCTAAATATCCTATATCGCCTGCATGAAACCATCTTTGTCCGTCTATTATTTCTATTGCTTCATTTGTTGCTTTTTCATCTTCATAATAGCCTATCATTAATGTTTCACTTTTTATTAATACTTCACCCTCTCCATTTTCATTTGGGTTGTCTATTTTTAACTCCGCACATGTTACACTTTTTCCGAGCTGAACCTACTCTTGGGTCAAATTCTGGTGTTAGGGCTGCAATTGGTGCTGTTTCTGTTAAACCATATCCTTGTAAAAATGATATTCCTATATCTTGTACCCATTTTCCAACCTTTGCATCTATTGGCGCTGCTGCTGATACTATTATTCTTATGTTTCCTCCTAGATTTTCATATATTTCTTTAAATACTTTTCTTTTTATATCTACATTTACGCCTTTTAGTGCATTTGTAAGGTGTATCATTGATTTTACTAGTTTATCTTTTTTACTTTTTACTATGTTTTCATTTATTTTTTTGTATAAATTTTCTATTAATAACGGAACTGCAAGCATTGCTGTTGGCTTTGTTTCCTTTAAATTTGGCACTATGTGTTTTAGTCCTTCGCATATTGCAATTGATGCTCCAACTGACATCGGTATTAGAAATCCTATACTTGATTCATATGTATGATGTAATGGTAATACTGAAAAAAATCTGTCATGATTATCTAAATATACATATGCTGGTACTACATTTGCATTTTGAGCTAGGTTTTTATTGTTTATCATTACACCTTTTGCATTTGATGTTGTTCCTGATGTAAATATTAATACTTTAAATTCTTCTGGATCTATTGGTATTTCCATATAGCTTGTATCACCTTTTTGTACCATTGTTTTTCCTTCTTCTATTATATAACTTGCACCAACATCTTTTCCTTCTACTTTATCCATAGAATTCATTTCTATAAAATATTCTACTTCTGGTAAATTGTCTTTTATTTTCTTTATAACATCTTTTTTCTTTTTTGAATAAATTATTGCACTTGCTTTTGCTCTTTTTACTACATTTTCTATTTCATTTGCTGGAAGTTCTTTATCTACTGGAACAGCAATTCCTGTTCCACAAAGCATACTCATATATGATACATACCAATGATATGTGTTTTCTCCTATTATAACTATTCTTTTATTTTGTAGTGCTAACTTTTTGTTTAGTCCTGTTCCAAACCCTATTACATCTTCTCTAAATTGTTTATATGAAATTTCTGTAAATGAACTTTTAGGGTCAAATTTCTCTAATATAAATGTTTCTTTTTCATACTTAGTTGTAGATTTATCAAATATTTCTTTTACTGTTTTATAGTTTTTTGTTTCGTATTTTATGTTTCTATTTTTTTCTTTTCCGCTTTCTATTTTTACTTCTTCTATTTCTGATATTTCTTCCATTTTTAATTTTGGAAATTTAAAATTTGGTACTTTAAATTCTTTTAATATTCGCATGTTTAATCACTCCTTGTTTGATTTTAATACTATTATTTCATATTTTTTGCATTTTGTAAATGACTTTTATAACTATTACAGGGTTCTTTCATGGAATATTCCAAAATTGTAATATTCCATGAAAGACTTTTTATTTATATTTGTAATCCAATTTCTAAATATTCATCATAATTTTTCATTAATTGCTTTATATACTCTATTATGTTTTTCTTTTCTATTTTTTGTTCTAGCATTACATCTACTAATGTTATAGTTTCTTCTTTTATTTTTACTTCTACTTGCCCTATTTTTTGATTTTCTTGTATTGGTGCTTCTAATGTATTTTTACATATTATTTGAATTTGTATATCTTTTATATTGTTTTTATTTATTGGTATTTTAGTGTATTCTATTTCCCCTAATTTTAGTTTTGGTATTTTGGTTTTGCCTTTTACTATTTCAAATGTGTTTATGTTTTCTTTTTCCCATTTATTAAATTCTTCTTCTATTTTTTCTTTTATATTTATATATTCATAGCTTGAAAATGCATATTCTATTAGCTTTATACTGTCTGTTGTTCTTATTTTCTTTGTATCTGCTCCTAATACTACACATATTATTTCGTGTCCGTTTCTTTTTGTAGATGTTACAAGACACCTTCCTGCATTATTGGTAAATCCAGTTTTCACTCCGATTTACTCCATTTAGATATCCTAGTAGCTCATTTGTATTGTTTATTTGTTTTGGTGATCCGTTTATGTTTATAGTTGTGCTTTTTGTGTTTACTATATTGGCAAATTTTTCAATTGTTAAGGCATAATCTGTTATTTTTGCTAATTCATATGCAGTTGTATAATGTTCTAGCTCATCTAATCCATGTGGTGTCACAAAATGCGAATTTTTTAAACCTAATTCTTCCGCCTTTTTATTCATCATATCTGCAAATCCTTGTATGCTTCCTCCTACATGTTCTGCAAGTGCTACTGCTGCATCATTTCCGTGAGCGTAACATTAGACCATATAATAAGTCATTTACTGTTACTTTGTCATTTTTCTTTAATCCAAGCCTTGAACCTCCTGTTCCTCCTGCTTTTGCTGATACTTCAACTGTATCTGTTAATTTGGCATTTTCTAGAACTACTGTTGCTGTTAAGATTTTTGTAGTTGATGCCATGGCTTTTTTGGTATATCCATTTTTTTCATATATTACTCTTTTTGATGTTCTATCAAATATTAAACATGCTCTTGAATTTGTTTTTGGTATGTTTTCAGCTTCTATAGATGTATTTATTATATTACTAATTTCTTCTTCATTTATATTTTCCTCTTCAGCATCATCTGCATATGATACTAGATTTAAATTAATAGTCAAAATAAATATAATTATTATGCTTACTATTTTTTTCATAAAAAATTTCATTCCTTTCTTGTTTTAATTGTAATTTACTATATAGCAATAAAAAATTATTGTTTTTTTTAAAATAAAAATCACCTTTTTAATTGTATTTAAAAAAGTGATTTTTATGTATTTTTTATGCTCTTTGTCTCGTTGTTCCTCTAAATTCTTCATTTATTTGTTCTTCTGCATTCTCTATCTTTTCTTCTAGACTGTCTCCTTCTTGCTTTTCTAATTCCATTTTAAATGCCTCTACACTTATTTTACAACGTTTTGCAGCTTTTCTTATTTGCATTTCTGAAGAGTCTACTAATTTATCATTATATGGATCATCATCTATGTTTTCTAATATAGTTTCTTTATTTTCATTATTTTCTATTCTATCTTTCGCTCTTTTTATATTATCTTCTACATTTGTGTTTGTCTGTTTTTCCATATATTCTCTTACATCTAAGTCTGTTATTTTTTGATTTGTATTAATTAAATTCACTGGTATGCTTGTATATTCATTTGTTTGTTTACTTCTTCTATAATAATTTATTTCTGGCGTACCATATGTTCCAAGTGTTACTGTAAATCCTTCATTTTGTTTTCCTTCATTTTCACCATTTTCTATTTTTAATATTGTCATTACTTGGTTTTCTTCTACTTTTTTTCCATCCCCACTTACATTTATAATATCTTTATTTGGGTTTGTTCCTTCTGTCATAGATAAAGTGTTTAATTCAATTTCCTCTCCAAATTCATTTATTCCTATAAATTCAAATTGTGTATTATCTTTTCTTCTTACTATTATTTCTTGTATTCCCCTTTCATGTACCTCTGGTACAAGGTCAGAAAAACTTTTTGTTTTTGTTATTTTCTTATTCATGTCTATTTTTACATCTTTTGCATTTGGTTTGTATATTCTTCTATCTTCGTCTTTTTTAGTATTACTAGCTTCTTCATTTTCTTCTTGTATATCTTTTTGTTCTTGTGTACTTTCTTTTACTTTTTGCTCACTTAAATACTTTTCTTGTTTATTTTTTACTATTTCTTCTAATTTTTTTAAAGACATTGGCATTACATTTTGAAGTTGTAACAAAAATTCTTTTTCATTTATTAAGTCTTTATAAGTTGTTGTTATTTCTATTTGTCCATTTTCATTTGCTTTTGCAATTATTCCAACATTTGTATAAAACTCTAAAACTGTTTTTCCATCATGTTCTTTTTTTACTAAATATAAGTCTTCTTTTTTTTCATTAGATATATCAGCATCATTTTTAGATAGAGTTATTTTTCCATAATAGCTAACATCTATTATTT
>CATKFT010000305.1 GCA_949747745.1 uncultured Clostridia bacterium | reverse complement strand
TTTTTCTATAATGCTTTGTTGCACAGAGATTTTTTATAATAATTATTACTACTTATTTTTTATTACTATTATATAATAGCCACTTTTAAAAAAATCACTCAAACTAGTAAGAATAAAGTAGTATTTTTATTTGGTAATGAACCCCCAGCAGATAATAGTTTATAAAATATCTCCAAGCATTCTTTGTAGTGTTATAGAAAAATTGAATATATCATTTTATGAAATGTAACATATAATCAATCATTTGAAGATTTCATCTTTTAAACTATAGGATTTTTGCTAGGTGTTCCTGCTTTTCTTGGATATTTATTGGGTGTGTTTAATACTTTCCTTACTATTATAATAGTTCTCTCCATATCACTATCTGGCAATTCGAACTCCTCTATTTTTTCTATTTCTCCACCTAATATCTTAATTGCATTTTTACTTTGTTCAATTTCTTCTTTTGCATTACTCCCTTTCATACAAATACATTTTCCACCTTTCTTTACAAATGGTAATAAATATTCAAGTAATATATTTAAAGGTGCTACTGCCCTTGATATTGCTATATCAAAATTTTCCCTATATCTCTTATCTTTTCCAGCATCTTCTGCTCTATAATGAATTGTCTCAATATTTAATAATTCGTTTTGCTTTATTACTTCTTCTAAAAATTTCAACCTTTTATTTAGTGCATCTAATAAAACTACTTTACTATTTTCTTTTACAATTTTGATTGGCATTCCTGGAAATCCAGCTCCTGTCCCAATATCTATCATTTTTGTATTTTCTTCTATATATGGATTTATAGTTAGTGAATCTATAAAATGTTTTTTTATTATATCTCTAGGTTCAATTATTGCTGTTAAATTAATTTTTTCATTCCATTCTAATAATAGATTCATATACAAATAGAATTGTTCCATCTGTTTATTTGTTAATTCTATATTTATTTTTTTTGCTTGCTTATTTAATTCTTTTAAAAATTGTATCTTCTCCATCTATTTTCCTCCTTGTTTTCTTCTCTCTTGTTCTAAATAAATTAATAGCACTGATATATCAGCTGGAGATACTCCTGATATTCTTGATGCTTGTCCTACTGATATCGGTTTAAACTTATCTAACTTTTGTCTTGCTTCTAATCTTAATCCTTTTATCTCTTCATATTGAATATCTTCTGATAAAGTTTTATTTTCAAGTTTTTTTGCTTTTTCTACACTAGCAAGTTGCATATTAATGTATCCTTCATATTTTACTTGTATTTGCACTTCTTCTTGTTCTTGCACTGTAAGTTTTGGTCTTTCTTTGTCTATTTTTTCTAAATCTTTATAATTAAGTTCTGTACGTTTTAATAAATCTGAAAGTTTAACCCCTGTACTAATAACAGACGAACCATATTTCTCTAATAAGTTATTAACTTCTTGGGTAGGTTTTATTATTTTACTCTTTACTCTTTCAATTTCCCTTAAGATATTCTCTCTTTTTTCACAAAACCTTTCATATCTTTCATCACTTATAAGTCCTATATCATGTCCTTTATCTGTTAAACGCAAATCTGCATTATCTTGTCTCAATAATAGCCTATACTCTGCTCTTGATGTCATCATTCTATATGGTTCACTTGTACTTTTTGTTACTATATCATCAATTAAAACTCCTATATAAGCTTCTTCTCTTCCTAAAACTATTGGTTCATTATTATCAATCTTTCTTACTGCATTAATTCCTGCAATAAGTCCTTGTGCTGCTGCTTCCTCATATCCAGACGTACCATTTATTTGTCCTGCAAAAAACAATCCATTTATTTTTTTGCTTTCTAAAGATATTTTTAATTGAGATGGTTCTATACAATCATATTCTATTGCATATGCTGGTCTTGTAAATTCCGCATTTTCTAACCCTGGTATTGTTCTATACATAGTAATTTGAACATCTTCTGGAAGAGATGAGCTCATTCCTTGTATATACATTTCATTAGTTCTTTCCCCAACTGGTTCTACAAATATTTGATGTCTTTGCTTATCTGCAAATCTTACTACTTTATCTTCTATTGATGGACAATATCTTGGTCCTGTCCCCTCTATTTTTCCTGCAAATAATGGTGATCTGTGTAAATTTTCTCTTATGATTTTGTGTGTTTCTTCATTTGTATAAGTTAAATAGCATGGTTCTTGTTTTTTATCTATTATATCGTCTTCAAACGAAAACATTTCTATATTTTCGTCTCCTTCTTGAATTTCCATTTTTGAAAAATCTATTGAATTCTTGTTAATTCTGGCAGGAGTTCCTGTTTTAAACCTTAATAACTCTATCCCTAACTCTCTTAAACATTCTGAAAGTTTTATTGATGGAAATACTCCATCTGGACCACTTTCAAATGATACTTCCCCAATATGTATCTTTCCTTTTAAATATGTACCAGTAGCAAGTATTACTGTTTTCACTTTATATATTGCTCCAACATTCGTCTCAACTGCTTCAATACAACCTTCCTTTGATACTATTTTAGTAATCTCTGCTTGTTTAACAAATAAATTCTTTTGCTCTTCTAATGTATGTTTCATTTCTATATGATACATCTTTCTGTCAGCTTGAGCTCTTAATGAATACACTGCTGGTCCCTTAGATTTGTTAAGCATTTTTATTTGTATAAATGTTTTATCAATATTCTTTCCCATTTCTCCACCAAGTGCATCAATTTCCCTCACTAGATGTCCTTTAGAGCTCCCTCCTATATGTGGATTACATGGCATATTTGCTATTGCTTCTAAACTTATTGAAAACAGCAAAGTCTTTTTCCCAAGTCTTGCCGATGCAAGTGCTGCTTCACACCCTGCATGTCCTGCTCCAATCACTGCTACATCATATTCTCCTGCATAATAACTCATTTACTATTCCTCCATATTTTGTTTGTTGTGAAACAAGAACGTTTGTTCTCTTGTTCGCGTATTTATTTTCTTGCATTATATTAAAAAATTATAAATGATACAAATTCCCATTTAAAATTTGTTGTGTTTTAATACTTTTATGTTAAATTCTTTTTAAAATCGTCTTATTTCTGTTTTTTTGTTTTATATATAAAATTACACTAAACAAAAATAAAATCGTCTTATTTTTAGTTTTCATGCGTCATTTTCCTAAGCAAAATTTAGCAAATATTTCTTTAATAATTTCATCTGAAATATTTTCTCCTGTTATCTTCCCTAGCTCTTCCATAATTTCTTTAATATAAATTCCTATAATATCTATTGGCAAATCATTATCAATTACTTCTATTGCTTTTTTTGTATTTTCTAATGTTTTATTTATTA
>CATKFT010000304.1 GCA_949747745.1 uncultured Clostridia bacterium | reverse complement strand
TGTATATATTTTTTATTATCCATACATGTAAGTTACATTATACTATATTTATTTTATTTAAACAAGTGTTTGTGATGATTTTTTTCTAAAAATTATTACTATATCATAATTTTAGTTGATAATTACTCAAACAAGTAATAATTTGAAAACTGAGTTCGGCCTTATTTAACAAGGCAATATTTTTTCTGTTCAATTGTATAATGTGTTACACTTTCTATTTATTTTTAACAAAAAGGTTCCTATACAAGGAACCTTTTTTAGATGTTTACCATTTTGTATGGGACCAACCAGTAACATCGGCATATTCTGTTTCAAGCATTCTCATTCTTCTTCCAGTTGTGCATTCTTCGCATCTTTCAATAGAAGGTTTAAATACACCACTTCTACATACCATGCATCTTTCTGAAAGTTCTTTAGTTTTCCTGTCATATGCGTTTTTTCTGCTTTCCATATATGCGTCTTTTCTACTTTCCATACAAAAAACCTCCTTATGCATTTTTATACATTTTACCACTTTATGTTAATAATTGCAATATTTTTTAATTTTATTCACAGTAATTTACTAAAAAAATAGTTTTATTTAATAATTACTTGGACAAGTAGTAATAAAAAACGAGTTCGACTCTATTTAGCAAAGCGATATCCTTTCTATTCTACAGTAAATAGAATCTATCTTATTTTATATACACAAAAAAGACGTTATCACATTTTAATAACTATATTTAATGATAACGTCAATATTATATATACAATTTTCTTACATAGCCTCTTCTTGTTTTTCTTCCATAGAATCTTCTTTTTGGTTTATTACTTCTAAACTACCAATTGAAACTTCATATGCAATTTTTGTTTGGCTAGTTCCATCTTCAAATTTCTTTTCATATGTTCTTGATTGAACTCTACCTGTTACTTTTACTTCTGTTCCAACTTCTAAGTTTTGGCAAAATCTTGCTGTTCTGCCCCATGCTATTGCTGGAATGTAGTCTGATTTATTATATGCTCTATTAACAGCTAGTAATAAATCTGCAATTTCACGTCCAAATGGTGTTTGGCGATATATTGGTTTTTTACATATAAATCCTGTTAATATTACTTCATTTGAAACTATTTCTTTACTTTCTTCACTATTTACTCCATTTTCAATTTCATCTTCAAAAAAGATGTCTTTTGCAAATACTGTTAGTATTAGCTTATTTCTTTCATTTTCATAACTATTGTAAGATCTAAATTGACCTTTAATTAGCACCTTTTTTCCAATTTCAAGTACTCCATCTGGAATTAACCTTTCTGATATTGTTACTGGTATAATATCTTGTGTAGTACTTAAACGTGCCACCTCCATATCAAATATGTAAAAGCTTTCTCCATAAATTTCGTGGCTAAATCTTTTCTCACTTGTTACCTTTCCCATTAATACTAAATGGTTATTATCATCATAGTTTATATTCATTTTCTTCCTCCCTATTTTTTTATTTTTCTATTGTATCTTATTCATAATGTATGTATTTTAGAATACTTTTTTACTCGTACATGTCTATTATACTACGTTTTTTTGGTTTTGTCTACATAAAAAGTTTATTTTTTCCATTTTTTTCATTATTTATTTCTCAGATTACTTTTTGTCCCTCCTATTAGTAGAGTTCACCAGCTCCCAAAGACTAAAAAACCTTATTTTTACGATTATTGGATATTAGTTTATAATTATTTATTTCAAATAGTAGAAAAAGTCTTTTTAACTATTTCCTTCCATATATTAGTAATGTAGTATTAATCCCCATAATAACACTTGTTGCTATTTTTGTGTCTTTTTCTATTATAATCTCTTGTGGTTCTATTTCTTCTCCAAAAATATTTTTTATACTTCTTTGTACACAAAGTAAAATTCTATCTTCTTTTACACTAGATGTAGTTACAGTACTTTTACTATTAAAACCATATGTTATTACATTTACACTTACATTTTCAATCATACTAAAATTAATTTCTTCATCAGCATTAATAATTAAATATTTCACCTTTGAAATCATATTTTTTACTACTTCTTTTTTTGAAAATATTTTTTCATTATTTGACATTATTATAATTGTTTCAAATTTGATATTTTTTAAATTATCTATGCTTTCTTCTCTTAAAAAAATTATAGTTTTATCTTTTAAGTTTTTATTTAAAATTTGATTTATACAATTTTCATTTTTACTTTCACATATAATTCCAACAAAAGACATTCTAAATACTCCCTATACAATTATATGTATAGTATACCCTTTAAAATTTTTCTTATTCTATTTTTTTACCAATTTTTGCATACCTGTGTTATCGATAGTATAATTTTCACTATAAATTAATTCAGATACTTTTACAATACTAAAACCTTTGCCGTGTTATATTATATATTAATTTATCCAAACTATCTGCAGTATGTGCTGTTCCATTATGCATTAAAATTATGCTTCCATTTGTTAATTTATCCTTTAATCTTTCCCACATTTCTTCTCCAGTTAGACCTTTATAATCTAATGTATCTTGTGACCATTGTATTACTTTATGATTTTCCGCTTCTGCTGCTTTAATAACAGTATCATTATATTCTCCATATGGACCTCTATACAATATACTCCTTGTTCCTGTTATTTTTTCTATTTTATCAGCACATGCTCTTATTTGTTCAGCATTTTTTTCTAAAGTTAAATTATTTACATGTGGATGTGTATTAGAATGATTTGCAATTTCATGCCCATTTTGCGAAATCTTTTTTACTGCATCTGGAAACTTATCTATCCAATCTCCTACCATAAAAAATGTAACATGCACATTATACTTACTTAAAGTATCCAAAATTTTATCTATGTCATCAGCATTCCATGCACAATTAATAGTAAGAGAAACCTTTTTTTCTTCTGTTTGTACTGAATATATTGGAAGCAATCTGCTACTATTACTTGATGTTTGTATCGTTTCATCAAATTTTGGTACAAAAAAATTTGCTCCGCAAAATAACACTGCAACTGTTGTAAAAGCCACTACATACGATATTATTTTTTGTTTATTAAACACAAAAAACATAAGAAAAACCTCCCTATCATGCTACTTTATTTGTATGCATATGTTGGGAAGTTTATGATTTTTTTGTAAATCTATTTTTCAATTTGCTTTTTTTGTATATTAACGATATAATATTGAAAAGCAAAATATTGGAGGTAAAAATATGCTACTTGCACTTGCTGGAGTTACTGGCATTGGTAAGTCCTATTATAAAGATAAAATTGTAGAAAAATTAGGCTTTGAAAAAATAAAAATTGTAACTACACGCCCACCTCG
>CATKFT010000303.1 GCA_949747745.1 uncultured Clostridia bacterium | reverse complement strand
TCCAGCAGCTTACCGTGACTACTTTAGCATGACTCTTGCGTACGGCTACTTCGGTTTTAGGGTCACTTTATATATGTAGACCTGAATACTGAAGAAAGGGGATAAAATGGAAGAATATGGGAAAAAAGAATGTTATGAAAACTAATTTAAAGAGAATCATTTTACGAATGTAATACGTAAAATGCTAAAATATTTGATCATGTTTTAACATGGCAAATATTTTAGGTTTATATCAATATCATTTTTATAATTATTATAAAAATGAACGAGTAACCAAAAATCTCCCTAAATCATAAGATAAAAGGGAGGCATTTTTATGTGGGATTTTATATTAAATACTATATTTTGGACTTTAGCATTATATGGGTTATTTGAAATCATCAAAAATATTATATATATATCATCATATACCAATTTGAAATCTGACGGCTTGTATGTAATAATTGCTGTTAAAAATCAAGAAAAAAAGATAGAAGGATTTATGAGAAGCATTATGTTTAGATTATTATATGGCAAAGAAGAGTACATAAAAAATATTATTGTTGCGGATTTAGAATCTAAAGATAATACTTTAGAAATATTAAAAAGATTACAAAAAGAATATAATGAAATAAAAATAAGTGATTGGAAGAGTTGTAGAGAAATTATTGAGAATATAAAGGAGAATTAAATAAAAATACATTGAATAAATCTAAAAAATCTAGTATAATAATACTAGATTTTTTATAGGATTAACAAAAGAATAGAAAATTGATAAATAAAACTAAAATTTATCGTTTGGAGGAATTTATGGCAAAACACGAAAAAGAAAGAAGTAATAAAGTAACTTTAGGAAAAGTTCTATATTTAGTAATTCTTATACTCTTAATTATTGTAGCATATTACGTATATGGTATATATAAATCCAAAAACTTTAATGAGTTTATAAGAACAGAGTATAATTTGTATACTTCTTTGTTTGTAAGAGACGATAAAGTTAAATATTCAGATATGGATAGTTATAAAATAGTTTCTGATACAGAAAATGATGCTATGTTTTATAAAACAATACAAGTTAACCCCAATACGCCATATAAAGTAACTTGTATGGTAAAAACACAGGACGTAAAAACATCAAAAGAAATATCAAATGGTGGGGCACATATTAGTATTTCAAATACAGTAGAAAAATCTAAAAGCATTACAGGGACAAGCGATTGGCAAAAGCTAGAATTTATTTTTAATTCGAAAAATAGAAATAGTGTAAATATAGGTTTTAGACTTGGGGGATATGATGATAATTGTACAGGTACAGCTTGGTTTTCGGATTTTAATATAGAAGTGGGTTCACGGTCATACTGATACTAATTGGAATTTTGCATGTTTTGTATTTCAAAATACTAATGTAGAAATTACAAAAAATGGACAAAAAAGTAAAGTGGACTTTAGTATGTCATTAGAAGATATCGGACAAATGAGACAAAATATGAGTAGATTTAAAAATTCATGTGAAGAACTATCTAACAAGAAAATACAAATATCATATGATTTTATTACAATACAAGAACCTATAAAAACACTTTCATATGATGAGGAAAATGGGTATCATGTAGCACCAGAAAATGTAAAAAGTATTATAGAACCATATTTAGAAAAAAAGAACTATGACCATATATTTGTATGTGTAAGACTAGGAGATGATATGCATAAAAATGATATTCCTGTTTATGATTGGATAGGACTTGGTGGTATGGATTATTTAGGAATAGGTTTTTCTAACATAAGACTTCCTAATAGCGATAAAAGCTATACATATAAATACGATGCAAGAATAAATACATTTCCAGAGGAAGTATTTATACATGAGTTTTTACACTCACTAGAAAGAAATGCAGAAGAATATGGGTATGAAAGACCAAAATTACATGATTATGCAAAATATGGATATAAGGATGAAAGCTTAACTGGCTTAAAAGATTGGTATCGAGATTATATGAATTGCAGAATAAAGACAAGTAGTGGGTATATAGGCTTACAATCAGAAATATATAGGTTAAAACCAAATAATAATGAGAACTTTAAATTTTCATATAAATTAAACGAATTTACTGAGCCACAAAACATAATAGAAGAAATAAAAATGATAATTACAAAAGCTATAAATAATGTAGAAATTTTAACAACCAAGAAAGCAGAAAATGTAATATAAAGTATAAAATAGTATAACCGCAAAAGTAGGCCCCAATACTCGCGGGGGGCTGTCAAGCGGAGCTTGACTGGGGGGCTAAAACTGCGAATTATATAACTATATAAATAAAAGAGAGGAAAGCATAATGGAAGTTTCAGAATTTGGATATAATTTACCAGAAGAATTAATAGCACAAACTCCAATAGAAAAAAGGGATACTTCAAGGTTAATGATATTAGATAGAAAAGCACAAACAATAGAGCATAAAGTTTTTAAAGATATATTAGATTATTTAAACCCTGGAAATGTATTAGTAAGAAATAATACAAAAGTAATTCCAGCAAGGCTATATGGAAAGAAAGAAACAGGTGCAAATGTAGAGTTTCTATTGTTAAATCAAATTGAAAACGACGTATGGGAGTGTATAGTAAGACCAGGAAATAAACTGCATATAGGAACAAAGGTTATTTTTGGTGATGATTTATTACAGGGAGAAATTTTAGATACAATGTTAGGTGGAACAAGAAAGGTAAAATTTTACTATAATGGAATATTTAATGAAATACTAGATAAAATAGGACTAATGCCACTTCCGCCATATATTCATGAAGAATTAAAAGAAAAAAAGCGTTATCAAACAGTATATGCAAAACATGAAGGGTCAGCAGCAGCACCAACAGCTGGACTACATTTTACTGAAGAATTAATAGAAAAAATAGAAAAAAAAGGTATTAAGATAGCAAATGTTACACTACATGTTGGAATTGGCACATTTAGACCAGTGAAAGTAGAAAAAATAGAAGAACACAAAATGCACAGTGAGCACTTTTATATAAAAAAAGAAGATGCCAATATAATAAATAATGCTAAAAAAGAAAATAGAAGAATAATTGCGGTAGGAACAACATCTTGTAGAGTGCTAGAAACAGTATCAGACGAAAATGGTATGGTAAAAGAACAAGAGGGAGATACAAATATATTTATTTATCCAGGATATAAATTTAAATGTATAGATGGATTAATTACAAATTTTCACTTACCAGAATCTACCCTATTAATGCTTGTATCAGCACTTGCAGGACATGATTATATAATGAGTGCATATGAAGAAGCAGTTAGACAAAAATATAGGTTCTTTAGTTTTGGAGATGCTATGTTTATTAAATAACAATTTTACAAAAAATAGACATATAAGGGATAATAAGTAGTGGAGAGGGAATCGAATGAATAATAAAAATAATGCATTAGTAAAAGTAAAAAATAACTCTTTAAAAGAAATAGGAAAAAGAGCAGTTCCTAAAATTGCAGACAGTGCAAAAAGAATTGGGAAAATTGCAGGTTGGGGAAGTTTAGCATTTTTAGGTGTGGGTGCAATGGCAATAGGAAATGTACCTATAGCGATTGCACGGAGGAGTGCTCGCATTAGGTACAGGTGTAAGAACAATTCAAAATACATTATATAAAACAGAACCAAGTTTAATGTTTATTTCAAGAAAAAGAAATGGAGAAAGGCAGATATTTCAAGATACAAGAATAAATTTAGCTTCTAAAATGAAAAGCTATACAGCAACTGAGAAAGCAGGTATGATGGGACTGCAAACTTTAGTTGGATTTTCAAGATATAAAAATAATTTAATTGGAACTGACTATGAAATTGGTGAAAATGGAGAAAAGATTTATTGCCAAAAATTTTCTACAGTTACGCATGGCGTTAATTTAAAAACTTTAAAAATGATTGAAGATTTGGGATATATAAAAATAGATGCAATGGATGATAAATTTAGAAAAAATATACTAGATACAATTATAGGAAATGAACCACGAGGATTAAGAAAATTATTAATAGCAGAAAAATTAGGATTTAGAAATTATGGAGATTTAAAAAAGATTGCTACAGCAACACTAAAAGGAGATAAAACTACATTAGAATCAATGAAAAAAGATTTTAAAAAAGTTACATTTAGGTTAACTGATAAAGAAATTAATTTTGATGAATTATATAGAAAATCTGCTAATATAAGTGAAGTAAAGGATAAAAAAGAGCAAACAGCATTACGAAGATTATCTGTTATATTTGATAATAAACAAGGGCTTTTTGCAACAAGAAATATAGATGTAGGAAAAGATAATTTCGGAAGAGATGTTATAAAATATAATACAAATGAACCATTAGGAAAAAGAGTAGAAAGGCAGAAAATGATAGAAAAATTTGAAAAAATGAATTTTCGTGATAGTTTAACAAAAAATGTCAATACAAAAGGACTAGAACAAAGAGCGATGGAAAATTTAGAACAAGCTAAAACAAAAAGGGAAGCTACAAAAACAAAAGAAGAAACAAGAGAATAAAGAAAATAATTTTGATGGAGGAAAAAATGGAACAAGCTATTAACTATGAATTATTACACAAATGCAAACAATCAGGAGCAAGACGTGGAGTTATACATACACCACACGGAGATATAGAAACACCCATATTTATGCCAGTTGGGACACAAGCAACTGTAAAAAGCATGACACCAGAGGAATTAAAAGAAGAGGTAAAAGCACAAATTATTTTATCAAATACATATCATTTATACTTAAGACCAGGAAACAAACTTATAAAAGAAGCACGGACGGGCTTCATGAGTTTATGCGTTGGGACAAACCAATTTTAACAGATAGTGGAGGTTTTCAAGTTTTTAGTTTAGGACCTTTAAGAGAAATTACAGAAGAAGGTGTTAAGTTTAAATCTCATTTAGATGGAAGCGAACATTTCCTATCACCAGAAAAAGTGATGGAAATAGAAAATGACCTAGGTTCAGATATTATGATGGCATTTGATGAATGTTGCCAATATCCATCAACATATGAATATACTAAAAACTCCATGGAAAGAACCACAAGGTGGGCATTAAGGTGTAAAGAGGCACATAAAAATACAAAAAAACAAGGATTATTTGGAATAATACAAGGTGGATTTTATAAAGACTTAAGAAAGAAAAGTGCAGAAGATTTAATAAAAATGAATTTTCCAGGGTATGCTATCGGTGGAATCAGTGTAGGAGAACCTAAAGAAGAATTTTTGGATATTTTAAGATACACCACTCCACTTATGCCAGCAAATAAGCCAAGATATTTAATGGGAGTTGGCACACCTGATTATTTAATTGAAGCAGCCGTAGCAGGTATTGATATGTGCGATTGCGTATTACCTACAAGAATTGCAAGAAATGGAACAGCAATGACTTGGACAGGAAAAGTAGTTGTTAGGAATGCAACATATGAAAGGGATTTTACACCACTTGATACAAAATGTGATTGCTATACTTGCAAAAATTATACAAGAGCATATATTAGACATTTAGTAAAGACAAATGAGATATTGGGAGTTAGATTATTATCAATACATAACCTAAGGTTCTTGACTAGTTTAATGGAAAGAGTTAGAATAGAAATAGAAAATGATAATCTTTTAACTTTTAGAGATGAATTTTATAAAAGTTATGGATATACAAAAGAATAAGGAGTTAAGTTTGAAAAATAATTATGTAAAAGATTATTTTTAATCAAACTTTGTACCTTTTTTGGAAAGGAATTGGTAAAGAGTTATGCAAATAAGTGGTGGGAAATTAGACTATGGAGATAGAAATGTAAAAAATAAGAAACTTTCTAGAATTATATTAATACTCATTGTAATAAGTTTTATTATAATGGTTGCTATTATGTGTACAATAATATATGTACAAAAAAATGTATTAAAAGTATATATAGATGGCGTTAGTGCTAATTTACAAGAAGATATAATTTTAATAGAAGAAGAAACACGGCAAAATATATGTAGATATAAAAGGAATTGCAAAATACTTGGGATATGATGCACATAATGGAGAATATAAAATTGATTCAGAAGATACAAATAAATGTTGGGTAGAGTGTAAACAAGAAACAGCATCATTTTTCTTAAATTCAAATAAAATTTCAAAAATAGCACCAAATTCAAAAGGTGAATATGAAGATAATTTAATACAAGAACCGGTTATTAATAAAAATGGAAAATTGTATACAACGCCAGAAGGAATTATGGTAGGATTTAATGCAACATTTAAGTACGACAATGAGACAAATAAAATAGAAATTTATACACTGCCATACTTAGTTAATGTTTATGCAGGAAGATTAAAACAATATGGTTATGAAGGAACAAGTGCAAGTTTTAAAAATCAAAAAGCATTATTATATAATTTATTTGTAGTTAAAAAGGATAATAATTTATATGGAGTTATAAACAGTTCTGGAGAAGAAATAATTGGTTCTAGATATAGAAGTATAGAATTTAATGAAAGTTTGAAAGAATTTTTTGTAAAAAATAATAATAACAAATATGGAATTGTAACTGTTATAGAAGAAAAAGGTGTAATAAAAATAAATTTATTATATGACCAAATTACTATGATAGATAAAAGCGGTTTGTATTTAGTAAAAAACGGAAATAAATATGGCGTTTTGGGAAATGATGGAAATATTGTAATACATTTAGAATATGATCAAATAGGTATAGATAATTCTAAGTTTTTAGCTAATAATGTAACAAATAAATATTTATTATATGATAAACTAATACCAGTATATCAAAATAGGAAATGGGGATTATTTGATAAAACAGGAAATTTAGTATTTCCACTTGAATTTGACGAAATAGGATGTACTAAAGGTTTAAATGGAGATTCAACTTTAAATAATTTACTACTTATTCCAAGTTATAAAGCTATAGTTTTGGGAAAAGCAAAAGAAGGAAATAATATAGAATATGGAGTTTATACAAGTGATGGACAGCAATTTATACCATGTAGATTAACAAGGGCATATTTTACAACAAGTGCAGGAATAAACACATATAAGATGGAGTTTCAAGGAAATGAAATGGATATAGAGGAATATATAAAAAGAGTTTATAATTTAGAGGGAAACACAGTAGAGTGATAATTAAAGTCAA
This sequence comes from uncultured Clostridia bacterium, assembly GCA_949747745.1. The sequence goes on along the minus strand of CATKFT010000303.1, from coordinate 1,697 downwards.
TAAATTAAGATAAAATTTATAACATTACAAAGTCAAAAAATGTGAAGAAGTAAATATTCTTCGCATTTTTTATATTTAACTAATTTTTTTGTTCTAAAAAACTAGTTAAAAAATATAATATTATTGTATTAGGAGGGATGAAATGAAAAAAATAGCAGACAATATACGGGATAGATAATAAAAGTAATATAGTAAATAATCTTATAGGCATAATTATATCTTTTATATTAACTCTAATATTATTGTTTATATTTGCGATAGTATTAACATATACAAATATGTCAGAAAGTACAATTGCACCAGTTATAATAGTTATAAGTATAATTAGTATATTAATAGGAAGTAGTATAGGAGCAAGTAAAATAAGAAAAAATGGATTAATATATGGGGGAATAATGGGACTTATATATATTGGAAGTATATATATTATATCAAGCATTACAAAAACAGGATTTAATGTAAATATATATTCTATTGTAATGATGATACTTTCTGTTTTAGCAGGAATGATTCGGTGGAATTGTGGGAGTAAATATGAGAAAGAATAGAAGTTAAAAAATGATTGACAAAACAAACTGCATATAATAGAATATAGTTATTATATGTAGAAAAGAGGAAAATGAAATGGAAAAAAAACGTGGTTTTGAAATAGCAAAAGGATTTGAGAATGCAGGGATAAATTTACCAATAAGAAAGACAAAATATTCAGCAGGGTATGATATAGAAGCAGCAGAAGATTGTATAATACCATCATTTAAAAAAGGAGATAAACCAACACTTGTAAAAACAGGATTAAAAGCATATATGGAAGATGATGAAGTACTAATATTATGTAATAGAAGTTCAAATCCTGGAAAAAAAGGATTAGTAATGGCAAATAGTATAGGAATAATAGATAAAGATTATTATGGAAATGTAGATAATGATGGTCATTTTATGTTTGCATTTTACAATTTAAAAGAAGAAGATATAAAAATTGAAAAAGGAGATGCAATAGGGCAAGCAATTTTTCAAAAATATTTAGTAGCAGATAATGATGAAGCAAATGGACAAAGAGTAGGAGGATTTGGTTCTACAAATAAGTAAACAATTATAAAAAAGGTCTTTTTTGGACAACTTTTAGGAAGTAATAATTTCATTATAATTTAATATCTATCTACAACAAAAAAATTATCTGGAACTTACTGTAAAACTAAAATCCATTTGAATATATTAAAACTGGAATTTAAAATTTCACTTCACAACAAGAAAAAATTACCAAAAATCTTTTGACTTTTGGTAATTTTTGTAGTATAATAGATATGGTAAAAAAAGAGAGAATAATTTTATTAAAAGTGGAGTTATTTTTATTTTAAATAGATATAAGTTCTAGGAAGGGGAGTACATTTCATGTTTAACGTAGGAGACCATATAGTATACCCAATGCACGGGGCAGGAATAATAGATGCAATAGAAGAAAAAGATATATTAGGAGAAAAGCAATCATATTACATACTAAAAATGCCAGGTGAGGTAAAAGTTATGGTACCAACTAATAAAGCAGAACAAATTGGAGTAAGAGGAGTAGTAGATAAAGCTTCTGCAGACAAAGTGTATTCTATTTTAGAAGAAGATAAAACAGAAATGTCAATGAATTGGAATAAAAGATATCGTGATAACATGGATAAAATGAAAAGTGGAGATATATATGAAATAGC
>CATKFT010000302.1 GCA_949747745.1 uncultured Clostridia bacterium | reverse complement strand
TTTTTTAGTGATAGAAAAATCCTATTTATTTCATTATAATTCGTTTCTTGCAAAACGTTTTAGAGTTTCAATTAGTTGAATTTTCTCAATAGCTTGAACTTTTTTACTAATTGTATCAGGAGTATCTACATCTTTTATCTCAACTTTAGTTTGAGTAATAATATTTCCTTTATCATATTCTGCATTTACAAAATGAATAGTAGGACCACTAAATTCTTCATGTGCCTCAAAAACAGCACGATGAACTTTCATACCATACATTCCCTTACCTCCAAATTTAGGAAGTAGAGATGGATGAGTATTAATAATTCGATAATTATTTATCAAATTATTACCAATCATCTTTAAATATCCTGCAAGAACAATCAAATCTACATTATATTCTTTTAGTACATTAAAAAGTTCTATATCAATTTCATCTTTAGTTTTAGAATTAATTAAGTAAGTGTCAATATTATTATTTTTTGCTCTATCAAGAGAATAAGCAGTAGGGTTATCAGATACAACCAAAGAAATATTAGCATCGAGCTCATTACTATTTATAGCATCAATAACACTTTGTAAAGTAGTTCCACTTCCGTGAAGCAAATATGGCTAAATTATACATAAGCAAAATCTCCTTTTAAAAATATAAATATTTTGACAAAAAAGTATTTACAAATAAAAAGTTTATGTTATAATAAAAATAGATAGAAGCTTACCACATAAAATGTGAGCCATCTGATTTAGAGTAAATAAAAAAGCACTACTGAAAGGCCATTCAGATAGTGCATTTTTTATGCTAAAATTATAATCATAATTAAAGCGAATATTACGAATAATAATATTATGTTGAAAATAATAGAAAGTATTAAGCATTTAAATATTAATTTATTCATAGCATCACCTCTTTTCTTATGTAGAATTAAGATGACACAGCACTTTTTCTGAAGTTTACTTCTATCTATTAATAAAAAATATCATAACACACACAAAAAGTCAATATAATTTGCGAAAAAATATTTGCAAAAAACAAAAAAATCGTGTATAATACTGCATACAAGGAGGAAAGATAAGTGAAACTAATTTCATGGAATGTAAATGGATTAAGAGCATGTTTAAAAAAAGGATTTGAAGACTTTTTTTATAATATAGATGCAGATATATTTTGTATACAAGAAACAAAAATGCAAGAAGGACAGATTGAAGAATTTGAACTAAAAGGATATAAACAATACTGGAACAGCGCAATAAAAAAAGGATATTCAGGAACAGCAATATTTACAAAAAAAGAACCAATAAATGTAACATATGGAATAGGAAAAGAAGAACATGATAAAGAAGGAAGAGTAATAACTTTAGAATTTGAAAAGTTCTATTTAGTAAACATATATGTACCAAACTCAAAAAGAGAATTAGAAAGACTAGATTATAGAATGATATGGGAAGATGAAATAAGAAAATATCTATTAAACTTAAACAAAACAAAACCAGTAATAATGTGTGGAGATCTAAATGTAGCACATGAAGAAATAGACCTAAAAAACCCAAAAACAAATAGAAGAAATGCAGGCTTTACAGATGAGGAAAGAAGTAAAATGACAGAATTATTAAAAAGTGGTTTTATAGACACATATAGGAATATCTATCCAGAAAAAATAGAATACAGCTGGTGGTCATATATGGGAAGTGCAAGAGAAAAAAACATAGGCTGGAGAATAGACTACTTTTTAGTATCAAACGATATAAAAGACAATATGAAAGATGCTAAAATACATACTGAAATATATGGAAGCGATCACTGTCCAGTGGAATTAGAACTAGAAATTTAGTAAGTTATAGTTATATTATAATTTTTTGCAGTTCGCTTCCATGAAGATATATATTTATATTTTCTTCATTGCACTACTCCCAACGCTAACGGGTATTCCCCCGCCTCCCAGCTGTCCGTAGTTTCATTACGAAAATTTAAATATATATCTTCACTCACGCTAGTATAGTGCAAATTTTGAAATATATAATAAAGGAGACAGAAAATGGAAAAGAAAAATAACATATGGGGCAAATGGCTATACTGGTTCATATTTGCAGTAGCAGTAATAACAGTATACAAAACCCTAGATAATTTTAAAGATATAACAAACTGGATAAAAGGAATAATAGGAGTATTAATGCCATTTATAGTGGGAATACTTCTAGCATATTTATTTTATTTGCCATGTAAAAAAATAGAAAAAACATATCAAAAGTCAAAAATAAAAATAGTAAAGAAAAAATCAAGAGCATTAAGTATATTAACAGTATACCTAATAGTATTAATAATTATAATAATAGCAATGAACTTTATTATACCAACACTTGCAACAAGTATAACAGATTTAGCAAATAACATAGTTGGATACTATAATACTACAATAGCTAATTTTGAAAACATACCAGAAGATTCATTTTTAAGAAAAATAGACATAAATAAAATAGCAGATATATTATCAAATATAAAAATAGAGGACTTTATAAATTTTGATACAATAACACAATATGCAAAAGGAGCATTAGGCATAGCAAATGGAATATTAGACTTTTTTATATCATTAATTGTATCAGTATATATATTACTTGAACGTACCCAAATATTAGCATTTATGAAAAAGCTTGCAAATGCAATATTTAAAGAAAAAACATACAAAGCAATAGGAAAATATTTTAACAATACAAACGAAATATTCTTTAAATTCTTATCAAGCCAATTATTAGATGGATTCATAGTGGGGATATTAACATCAATAGCAATGCTAATATTAGATGTAAAATATGCTATATTACTAGGATTTCTAATAGGGTTATCAAACCTAATACCATACTTTGGAGCAATAATAGGAGTTGGAGTATCAATAATAATAACGATATTTACAGGAGGAATACCAAAAGCCATATGGCTTGCTATAATAGTAATAATCTTACAACAAGTAGATGCAAACATAATAAATCCCAAAATTGTAGGAAATTCTTTACAAATAAGCCCATTACTTGTAATATTTGCAGTAACAATAGGAGGAGCATATTTTGGAATACTAGGAATGTTTTTAGCAGTACCTGTATTTACAGTACTAAAAGTAATAATAGAAGATTATATAGATTATAGAAATCAAATAAAAAATTTAGAAATATAAAAAACAAAAAGTTTGTATTACATATAAAAGTAGTACAAGCTTTTTTTAAAAAATTTATGAAATGAACTCACTACGTATAATATATTGACATAGTTCCTGAATAAGTATAAAATGTAAATATGAAAAAATGAGAAGTAAAAGTATACTAATTGCAAATAAAGAGAATACTAAAGGCAAATAAAAAATGAAAGGAACTATAGAAAAATGGGAATAAATAAAGAAGAAAAAACAGCAAAACAAGAAAGAAAAAATGTAGGAATAACACTTATAGCACT
>CATKFT010000301.1 GCA_949747745.1 uncultured Clostridia bacterium | reverse complement strand
TTTAATAATAAAAATGTTTTTCATTTAAATATCAAAATGATTTTACTACATAGCGTACATTTCTAATTGTTGATTAAAGAATGTAGCATTTTTTGATGTATATAAATTAAGATTTGTATTCTTTTTCATAATTTGCCTAACTTCCCATAATCCTAAACCAGTATTATTTGGTTTTGAAGAATAACCTTTTTCATAAATTTTATCTAAATCAACATCTTTTTCTTTATAAGTATTTTCTATTATTAATACTTGACGATTTACCTTAAAATCTTTTCTAATTTCCACATTAATAACTTTATCATCACACTCATTGGCTGCTTCTATAGCATTATCCATTAAAATTCCTAATGCTCTTGTAAATTCATAAATTTTCATATTCAAATCATTAAGATTTAAGAATACTTCTAGATGTATTTTTATACCAAGTTCGTCAGCTTTATGGTATTTAGAAGTAAGTAGACTATAGATGGCAGGATTATTAATTACTTCAGGACTTAAAGTGTATAAATTATTTACTTTATCACAATCAGTTAGTAATTGAGAATAATATGTTTCTAACCCTTGCATATCTTTTGAACCAATATAACCGACCAATAGACTGTACAATATTACTAAAATCATGTTTAAAGGCTCTAACATTATCATGTAGAATTTTTAAAGACTTATTGTATAATTGCGCTTCTTCTAAATTTTGAGTAATTATTTGTAAATTGGTAGTTTTTATTATACTATATACACTGATAGCAAAATATGCTAATAAAGTTATTAAACTTAATATTACGACAAACATAGGTAAAATATCATTATAATATCCAATAATATAAAATTGAATGGCAATTGTTAAACAAGCTAAAATTAGATTTAGTAATAAAGTAAATTTATTTTTTTTATCAATGTATTCAAGTATCGTTATATTTAGTTTGTGTGATACGCAAATTTTGTATGTCAAATATAATGTACAATATATAAATAATCTAGCAGAGCATATATAAATAGCTGTAGAAGACAAATTAATTAAATCGATATTGAAAGATAATGAATATATTTTTATAATAAGAGTTTCAAGTGCTGCTATAAGTACAATAGGTATTACTTGAGATAACAAAGCTTTAAACCAACTAATATTAAAAATCCATTTTATAAAAAATGGTATTAGTATTATATTTATAAATACAATATAGCCTTTTGGAATAAACGAGTTAGAAAATATAGTCCAAGCTGAAAAGGCTAGAACATAAAAGAGTTTAGTTTTGCGTGAAGTATATATATTAAGAACAGTAGTAAACAAAAGCATAATTACATATATTTCTATAAAAGATAAAGGAATGTTTAATATATTAATTAATCCCTCATTAGGTGTTGTTAACACATTCCAAATTGTTTGAAAAATTTCCATTGTTATTTAAAACCTCCATAAAATTATTTTTATATTTTGGACCAATATAGCATTCTGTATTGTCAAATTTAATAGTATTACTAATTGGTTCAATATTTTTAATGTTATTTATATTTGCAATATAAGATTTATGACACCTTACAAAATTTCCTGATAGGCAAGGTTCAATTTTATTAAAAGAAGTATATGCTTCATACTTACTAGAATTAGTATAAACAATCAACTTCATTCCATCTTTTTTTATATATTGAATATCCTCCTGCTTTATAATATTTTTGCTATTCAATTTTAAATATTTGTTAGGTGTGGTAGAGATATCTGCAAATAACCTAACCAGTGTTTCTTCAATTCTTTCTACTGTAAAAGGCTTAGGAATATAATCAAAAGTTTTAACCTTATAAGCAATAAGTGCATATTCCAAATGACCAGTAGTAAATATAATGTAGGCAGACGTATCAGCTTTTCTAAGCTTTTCTGCAAGGTCAATGCCAGAAATTCCAGATTTTAGATTAATATCCAACACTAAAACATGAACTTTATTTGACTTAATGTAATCAAGAACTTCGTCTGCATTGTCAGATTTCAAACCGATTTTTGCATCATAATCGTGTTTTAAAAATAAAGTATTAAATATACTTTCTAATTTGTTTAAAATGTTTAAGTTATCATCACATAAAACAAAATTTAACATGTTTTCATCCCCTTCGTAAAAATAATAACTAATAAAAATATACCCAAATATTTCCAAAAGTCTTTTACAATATTAAAGCATATTCGATATAATGTCAAGAAGAATTACGTCGAAAATTAAAAAAAAATGAAAAATTATTTCGAAAAAAATTCCTGATTTAGATTGAGCCTGTAAGGAGATGAAATTTGTATTATTAAATAGAACAAAAGGAAAATATTGTAAATTTATATTTTTAATAATATAAGTAGATTACAGTAAATGAGATATACTTAACACAAAGTTAAAAACTATCTAAGTAATTGTTTAAAAGAATAAGTTAATTATAGTGATATAACAAATGATTTGTAATAAATATTAAAAGTAACTATTTGACTATAAATAGTTATTTTTTTGTATACTAATTCATACTATTAGATGTGAGGTGATACTGCTTGAAAAAGAAGTTTTATATAATAGGTATATGCATAGTTAGTATGCTTACTTTTACTATTATAGAGGTAATGAAAAATAGGGAAACTATTCTAACAAATGTTCAAAGTGTGGAAACATTAAGTAACAAAAAAATAGGTTGGGGTATTAAAAGAGAACCAAATCATAATCAACCAGACCTTGGAGCTAAAAATAAGGAGATAATTGATAAGTACAAAGGAATTGCAATGGGAAATATTGAGAAAAAGTATGTATATTTAACATTTGATGAAGGGTACGAAGCAGGTTATACTAAAAGAATATTGCAAGTACTAAAAGAAAATGATGTAAAAGCAACTTTTTTCCTAACAGCACATTATATAAATACTCGGAGAGGAACTTGTAAAAGAAATGATTAGCGATGGGCATATAGTAGGAAACCATACAGTAAATCATAAAAGCATGCCAGACTTAACAGATGATATAGTAAAATCAGAAGTAATGAATTTACATACAGCAGTATATCAAAAGTTTGGATATGAAATGAAATACATTCGTCCACCAAAAGGAGAATTTAGCCAAAGGACAATAGATATAACAAATAGCTTGGGATATACAACAGTAATGTGGAGCCTAGCATATGACGATTGGGATGAAAAAAAGCAAGATAGACCTGAATATGCTAAAAAGAAAATATTAGAAAATATCCATCCAGGAGCAGTAATTTTGTTACATGGAAATTCAAAAGATAATACAAATGTATTAGATGAGTGTATAAAAGAGATTAAGAATATGGGATATGAATTTAAGTCATTAGATGAATTTGAGAGATAAATGATCAGGGCGATTGATAATCGCCCTGATAACTTATGATATTTTTTTCTCTCCAGATTCAATCATCTCATCAATCAATTTTGCAATCACTTTACGTTCATCATATGGATATTTGACACCGTTTTTTTCCAAATACAAATCATGCCCAAGTCCTGGAATAACGATAATATCCCCGAGGGTTTGCAATGGAAATGG
>CATKFT010000300.1 GCA_949747745.1 uncultured Clostridia bacterium | reverse complement strand
TTTAGACTTTTGAAATTTAAAAGTGCAGAGCAATATATAAGAGCTTGCGATTTTTGCATAGATACTACACGATACATAAATAATCTAATAGGTGATGAAGCTTTTAACAGCGAAAAAGCAAAAAAAATTGGAGAAATTATAGCAAAAAAATATAAGGAGGTAACCGAAAATGTGGTGCGAGACGTTCCTAACTGAAAAGGTTAGGCATCAAAACTATAAAGAAAAATCTTTCCATAAAAGCGTAGCAGGAAAGAAAATTCTTTAAAATAATTATTGATAGTTAAATATCATCCAAATCTGAAAAAATCTTATCATCAAAAAAATCCTTTAACTTCATATCCAAACCCAAACAAATGCGAAGTATGGTTAACATTTTTGGATTTAAACTAGTACCATCAATCAAACTGTTAACAGTTGATTGAGAAACACCAGACAACATAGCAAGCTTATTAATAGTTATGTTCCTATCATTACATAAATTCAAAATCCTGTATTTGATAGCTTCTTGTAAATTCATAAAAAAATACCCCCTATTACTAATATAACAAAATTAACGATAGGACATTACCGACACATTGGTATTCTAGAATTTATACGAAACTTAATATATAAGGATAAACCCCCAATATTAGAAATAAAATATAGCCCTCAAACGTTGACAACATAGAAAGATAATTATATAATAACGATGTGTCGGTTGTATGTTCTAAAAGGAGGATAAAATGCAAAATGAAAATATCAAAAAAATACAAAAGCAACTAGAAAAAGACTTATATATTAATGAAAATAAGGATTTTATTGGACAACTCTTTGAAAAAAGAAAAGAGGAAATGCAAAAAACTATCATAAACAGTAGTGAATATAATGAACATAAAAAAATACTTAAAGGCATAAATGAGCAAATACAAAACAAATTCAAAGATAATATAGAAATCATAACGGCAATAGAGCAATATGAAAATGAAGAGAGAAATATGGATAGTATTTATGAAAAAATAATGTATAAATTAGGTGTCTATGATGCAATAACATTAATCACAAAAGGAAATGAACCAGTAGACATAAATGAATACATTAAAGAAAACTACAATAGTAAATAACAGTTTTGAGAGAACTAATATTTTGATAGGTGGAATGAATAAGTAACGTTATGAAACGCCTACCTTAAGACTTCGACTAGCATAAATATGTGCAACCATAAATATGTTAGAGAGCTCGAAAAAGTCGGCTGAAAACTATCGTAATCCCCTATGAGTAAGTGCAATAACTGAAAATGAGTGAAACGAAAGCTACTTAGAGGTAAGTGGTATAGTTGATAGGTCGGAGGTCTATAAATCCTACATGGTGAGAATGTTTTAAACAAACTGACGAACTTGCGAATGTACGGGTCTAAACTCGGAAGATATAGAAATGTATCTCTCTTTAATTAGAGGTTAGTGAGGTAAAGTAAAAATCGCATTTATGAAATACCTTATAATGTTATAGGCATTATCAAGCTAACAGGCTCAGAGTAAGCACCTAAATAGGAACATGTAAAGATAGAAATATTGGAACGTCGAAAGTAGTAATACACAAATAAACTTGTTGCAGAGGTTGGTGGTGACGAAGAACAATAAGCACCTTTAATTACTACGAGAGCAGTGGCATAGTACCAATGAAAATATAGAAATATATTCGAGGGATAGCCACAAGTCAAATTCTATAAAGAATAAAATATATAAGATAATCATAGCTTCGAGTATGACAAAGAAATATCATGCTCCAACGGAGGTGATAGTCTATGAAAAAGAGATTAAGACATAATGAATACTATGATATGCAAGAAATCTTTGACAATCTATACAGTAATAGCAAAAACAATAATAACTTCTATAATCTTATGGAAATCATTATGCTAGAGGACAATATTAAACTTGCTTACCGTAACATAAAGAAAAATCATGGCTCTAAAACAGCTGGGATAGATGGAAAGACTATTGAAGACATAGAAAAGTTACCTATCGAAAAATTCATTAAAATAATACAAAACAAAATGAAATGGTACAAGCCAAAAGCAGTAAGAAGAGTTGATATTCCAAAACCAAATGGAAAAACAAGACCACTAGGCATACCAACAATAACAGATAGAATAATACAACAATGCATACTACAAGTATTAGATCCTATATGTGAAGCACACTTCCATGAAAGAAGTAATGGCTTTAGAACAAACAGGTCAACACAGAATGCAATATCACAATGCTACAATATGATAAATAAATATAAATTATATTATGTAGTCGATATTGATATAAAATCATTCTTTGATAATGTAAACCACTCCAAGCTAATCAAACAACTATGGACGCTAGGAATTAGGGATAAAAAACTAATATGTATTATCAAAGAAATGCTAAAAGCCACAATTATTCTACCTGATAAATCAAAAATAAAACCAAGTAAAGGAACTCCACAAGGAGGGATACTATCTCCACTATTATCAAACATAGTCCTAAATGAATTAGACTGGTGGATAACTTCCCAATGGGAAGAAATCAAAACAACAAAGGAATATAAAGATAAAATCTCCAAAAGTGGAAATAAACAGCATGGACATAGAAACAGAGCATTAAAGAAAACAACTAACTTAAAAGAAGTCTATATTGTAAGATATGCTGATGACTTTAAACTATTTTGTCGAAATAGAAAAGATGCTACTAAAATATTCATTGCAACTAAAAAATGGCTCAATGAAAGACTAAAATTACAAGTTAGTGAAGAGAAATCTAAAATAGTAAACCTAAAAAGAGCATACTCAGAGTTTCTTGGTTTTAAAATAAAAGCCATTCCAAAAGGAAATACATATGTTATTAAATCACACATGTGTGACAAAGCTATCAAAACAGAAACAAATAAACTAAAGGAGCAAATTAAAAAGATAGCAAAACCACGTAATAATATGAATAGAAGTATAGAAATAAACTTATACAATTCTATGGTATGGGGGATACACAATTACTATAAGTACGCAACGCTAATATCCCAAGACTGCAACAAAATTGAATATAACATACTTCCACTCTGGAAAGGAAGAAAAGGAATATCAGACATAGTCAAAGAAAATGGAACACTAACGCCATACATCCAAGAAAGATATGGAAAAAGTAAAAGAATAAGGTACATAGAGGGAAAACCAATATGTCCTATTGGATACATACAAACTAAAGTACCACTATCCAAAAAATACATTGTATGTAATTATACGAAAGAAGGTAGGGAAAAATTACACAAAAACTTGAAATTTGACACACAAATCCTACTTAAAATAATGAAACAAAAACTACCCAATAGAAGCATTGAATACATGGATAATAGAATATCACTCTACGCCGAACAACAAGGAAAATGTGCAATAACAGGTATAAAATTAGACATAAATGACCTATGTTGTCATCACAAAATACCAATCAGTAAAAATGGAAGCGATAACTATGACAATTTAATAATAATACACAAAAATATACATATCCTAATTCATGCTACGAATAGCAAAATTATATCAAAGTATATGCATATAATGAAACTTGACGATGAAAAAATAAAAAAAATAAATGTACTTAGAGAAATGATTGGAAACCCAATCATTTCTTTGACTTAATCTAATTTAAAATCTTATATTATAAATATGAATATAAAATTTGATGGAACGCCGTATGACATGAAAATGTCACGTACGGTGTGGAACGGGGGAAAAGGTGGAGATAATATCAAGACCTTACCTATCGTTATCAGAGTTGTGCTAATGAATAAGCAAGGAGAACGAGAGATTGAAAAGATTTATGGTTTAGATAAGTATTTAAAATATTTAGAGAATCAATTAGGTGGACATGGAAATCGGATTTGCATTATTAAAAAACAAACAGGTAATTAAATTTGAAAAAGGTGTTAATTTAGATGTGCGAGATATAGCAAGAATACTAAGAAAAACAAATTATGATTGGGCATTATTTCACACAAGATTAGCATCAGTTCGGTACAAAGTGCGATAAAAACTGTCATCCTTTTATAAGAAGTGATACTGTTCTTGCAATGAATGGAACAGAACATTCAGTAGACTTTTTAAGTAAAACAATTGATATAACTGATACAGAAGCAATATTAGAAACAATGGATAAATATAATTTAGGTTTAGCTGCTCTAAAAAATTTTAGCAGTATTTTTATGGGCTTTTTAAAGGGAAATCCTTTTGTTGTAGCTGATAATACAGTTAGTATAAAAGTACTAAACAATAATAAAACAAAAGCATTAGTTTTTGCATCAGATTTTCCATCAAAATTTACAAGCAACATATATGAAGCAACAGAACGTTTTACGTGGTATAATGGAAGATTACCTAAAACGCTAACAAAGTATAAAAAAAGATACTATTCACCAAGATATTTTGATGATTATTTATATCATGATGATTTATATGGACAATGTTATATTGAAGCTTTAAACAGAAAAGGAGGTAGTTGTAATGCAGTATAAATATAATGTGCAAGATGAAAGAGAAATTAAAAAGTTAAGTAACAGTAAAAGATTTTCTAAATATCCTACAATGTTTTTGAGTAATACTTGCGTAGTAAGAGTTAATAAAGATGACTGCTTGCAAGAAGACGAATTTACTATATATTGCAAATATAAAATTTTACCAAGAAAAATATATTTGTATGGTAAAAAAACTAAACCTATAGAGGAAAATGACATTTTTTTAAATTACTGGCTAAATGTATTTTTAAAAACAATAGAAGAAGGAAATTTGTGTAAGTATGACTTTCCTAAAAGTGATTCTAAGTTAGAATTGACTATAGGATTGCCACTACAATATAGACTTAAAGCTTTTGATTGCTACAATTGGACAAGAAAAAATGTAATAAAATTTTTATCTTGCTTATTTGATAGTGAAATTGAAGAGGCAGACTATGAGCAGCAAGACTTTTTAGAAAATTTATTAGTAGCTTAAAAAAGGGAGGAAAAAATAATATGTGTAAAAAATATGAGGCAATTTTTATTATAAAAAATTGTGATGATGCTGATAAAGTAAGAGAAGTTATAGATAGAATCAATAATATGGTTATATCAGAATATTGTGATATTTTTCATAAAGAAGAGCTTGGAGTAAGAAAATTAGCTTATGAAGTTAAAGGAGAAAAGAAAGGATACTACTATTTGATAAATTTTAAATCTCCTGATGACTTTGCAGACACAGGTAAAATATCAATGAAGATAAATACAATTGAAGAGGTAATCAAACACATAATAGTAAAAATGGAGGATGATTAAAGTGAATATTTATATAGTAAAACAAACAATAGAAGTAATACAAGGGCATGAACTAGAAAAAAATGTAACAAATTTATATGGTGCTTATAAAAATGAAGAGGATGCTAAAAATAAAGGAAAAGAAGTAATAGACAAAATAATGAAAAGAGAACAAGTTCAATTTTTAAAGCATGTGCATGTAGATAAAGATAACCCTTTTAAAGATAGTAATATTGTTGTTTTAGAAAAAGGCAATGATTGGAGTTGGTCAACAACACATTCTATTGAAATAGTAGAAATGAAATTAAAGTAAAAAAATGATGGTATTTTAGGTTAAAGCCTATAATATTTCATCTGCATAAAAAGTAAAAAAGAAAGGAAAGATGAAAATGAATAAAGTAATATTAATGGGGAGATTAACAAAGGATCCAGAGGTAAGATATACTCAAAGTAGTAATACATTAGTAGCAAGTTTTAATTTAGCTGTAAATAGAAGATTCGTAAAACAGGGAGAAGAAAGACAAGCAGATTTTGTAAATATAGTTGCATGGAGCAAAATAGGAGAATTTTGTAGTAAATATTTTAAAAAAGGTCAACAAGTAGGAATTATTGGAAGATTACAAACAAGAACATGGGATGACGAGCAAGGACAAAAACACTATGTAACTGAGGTAATTGCAGAAGAGGCATATTTTGCAGATAGCAAAAAGGACAGTAGCAACGAATCAAATGCTTTTGGGGATTTTGCAACATCTGAAACATCGGATTTTGAAATAACAAATTCAGACGATTTACCATTTTAATAATCAATAAAAAATAATTAGGAAAGTAGATAATAAGCTACTTTCCTAAAGTATTATAGGAGATGATTCAAACATGATAAAAATAAGAATAAGAAATTTTATTAATAATAATATAAATTTAGTATTTAATATTACTATCATTATTGTAATGGTTAGTATATTTGCCGTAACATCATATATATTTGAATACTCAAATTCAAGAGAATTAGTAATTGAAGTAAAAGATAAATATGTGAAAAACAATGATAATAATGATAAGTACATAATAATTGATACTGAGAATAATGCGTATGAAATTACAGATTTATTTTTTATATGGAAATTTAATAGTACAGATATATATAGTTCATTAGAAATTGGAAAAGCATACAAAATATCAATATCGGGAATTAGATGTAGGATTTTTAGTAAATATCCTAATATAAACAAAGTAGAGCCAAAAGAGGAGGTTTTAATAAAATGAAAAAATATTATTTAGTAATGATAAATTTATGTTTATTGTTTATAGAAAATGTATTAATAACAGTAGCAGCATATATAAATCCTACTAGACAAAATATATTAAATATAAGTGGAACAATTATAGGAATATTGCTTGCTTGTGAAATAACAATGATATTGGCAATTATAAAAGAAAAGATAAATAAAGTAGAAATATCAAAAAATAGAAAGGAAAGATAAAATGTCTAAAAATTACAAATTAAAAAGTGGAAATTATTTAAAGATTGAAAAGTTGAAATCAGGATATGAATGTTCATTATTTGAGGAAACAAAAAGATTAGTAAAAAGTACAATTATAAGCAAATTTGAGCTGACTGATAAAGAAATATTAAGTAAAGTCTTGGAAAATTTTAATATACCAACAGATATTGCTTATCAAGAGTTAGAAGAAGAAATAATAGAAAATATAGGCAACTTAGTATTTAAAGATAAAAATAGCAAAATACCTATGACTAAAGAAGAATTAGC
>CATKFT010000299.1 GCA_949747745.1 uncultured Clostridia bacterium | reverse complement strand
CATGTCTTGAAAGTGAGTTTATTCTTTCACTTCTCATTGGATTTCTTTTATATGCCATTGCTGATGAACCTATTTGTGATTTTTCAAATGGTTCTTCTAGCTCTTTTTCATGTTGTAATAGTCTCATATCATTTGCAAATTTTGATGCACTTTGTGCTATACTTGATAACACATTTAATACTCTTGAATCTAATTTTCTTGTGTATGTTTGACCTGATACTTTATACACTTTATCAAATCCCATTTTTTCTGCAATTATGCCATCTATTTTATTTACTTTTTCTTCATCTTTAAATAGTTTCTTAAAGCTTTCCCCGAGTTCCTGTTGTTCCTTTACATCCAAGTAGTTTCATGTTGTCTATAACAAAGTTTAATTCTTCTAAATCTTCTAATAAATCTTGTAGCCATAGTGTTGCTCTTTTTCCAACTGTTGTTAGCTGTGCTGGTTGGAAGTGTGTATATCCTAAGCATGTTATATCTTTATTTTTAAGTGCAAATTTTTTTAAATTGCTTATTACTAAAACTAATTTTTGTCTTACTAGTTTTAATGCTTCTCTCATTAAAATTATGTCTGTATTATCTGTTACATAACAAGATGTTGCTCCTAAATGTATTATTGGTTTTGCATCTGGACATTTTATTCCAAATTCATATACATGGCTCATTACATCATGCCTACATTCAACTTCTCTTTTTGCAACTATATCATAGTCTATGTTTTCTACATTTTGTTTCATTTGGCTTATTTGTTCTTCTGTAATATTTATTCCTAATTCTTTTTCAGTTTCTGCAAGTGCTATCCATAATTTTCTCCAAGTACTATATTTTATATCACTTGACCAGATTTTGTTCATTTCTTTACTTGCATATCTTCCTGAAAGCGGTGTTACATATATATCCTTTTCCATTATTTTTCTCCTTTTTTGTTTTTTGATATTTTATTTGCTTTTTGCATTTGCTTCGATATTATATTTTTGTTGCCAGAACATCACTTTGCATCTTGGTTGTATTCACTAGCAGATTCCAAGTATTTGCCAATATTATTCTAAAAATTTCCTTTAACTATAATATTCCACACCTGACATGAATATTTTTTGGTCTTTGTTTCCTGGTACATTTTTTAGTATGTCATTTCTATAGCTTCTCTCTGAGTGTCCCATTTTTCCTAATATTCTTCCATCTTTACTTGTTATTCCTTCTACTGCATATACTGACCCATTTGGATTATATGCTATATCCATACTTGCATTCCCTTCTAAATCTACATACTGTGTTGCTACTTGCCCGTTTTTTATTAATTCTTCCATTACAATATCACTTGCTACGAATTTTCCTTCTCCATGTGATATTGGTATTATAAATTCTTCTCCTAAATCTACTTTACTAAACCATGGTGATAGTTTTGATACTACTTTTGTATTTACCATTTTTGATTGATGTCTTGCTATGTCGTTAAATGTTAGGGTTGGCATTGTATCGTCCATTTCTACTATTTTTCCAAATGGTAGTAGCCCTAGTTTTATTAGTGCTTGAAATCCATTACATATTCCTAAAATTAATCCATCTTGCTCATTTAGGTGTTTTTCAATTGCTTCTTTTAACTTTTTATTTCTAAATACTGATGCTATAAATTTTCCAGAACCATCTGGTTCATCTCCTGCACTGAATCCTCCTGGTAACATTATTATTTGTGCTTCGTTTATTTGTTTTTCAAATTCTTTTATTGATTCTTCTATATATTCTGGTTTTATGTTTCTAAATACAGTTGTGTTTACTATTGCTCCTGCATCTTCATAGGCTTTTGTTAGGTCATATTCACAGTTTGTTCCTGGAAATACTGGTATAAATACTCGTGGTTTTGCAATCTTTATTTTTGATACTATGTTGCATTTTTTATCACTTAATATATTTTCTGCTTTATTTTCACTTTTTGTTACTTTTGTTGGAAATACTTTTTCTAGTGGTTCTTCCCATATTTTTATTAATTCTTCTAAGTCTAATTTTTCGTTTTTAGATATTCTTATTTCTTTTTGTTCAATTGTATTTCCTAAAATTTCTAGTTTATTTATATTTAGTTCTTCCTTTGCTTCTATTATAAATGAACCATATCGTGGTTTAAATAGGCATTTTTCTTCGCTAAATTCAAATCCTATTTTGTTTCCAAAACACATCTTACTTATAGCATTTGCTATTCCATATTGTCCTATTGTACCAATAGATAGAACTTTTCCTTCTGCAATTAGTTTATGCACTAATTCATAATTTTCTTTTAAATTTTCAAAATCTGGTATATAATCTTTAGTATGTTTAGTCTTTAATATATATACTTTTGTTCTTGCTTTTTTAAACTCGTTTGATAATACCTTTTTTGTATCTACTGTTCCTACACAGAATGATACAAGTGTTGGTGGTACATCTAGCTCATTATATGAACCTGACATACTGTCTTTTCCACCTATTGCTGCAATTTGTAATTTTTCTTGAACTAAGTATGCTCCTAGTAATGCAGATAGTGGTTTTCCCCATCTTGTAGGTTCATTTTTTAGCTTTTCAAAGTATTCTTGGAATGTTAACCATGCTTTTTTATAATCTCCACCTATTGATACATATTTTGTTATAGATTCTACTGCTGCATATACTGCTCCATGAAATGGGCTTATTGTAGATAAATATGGGTCATATCCATATGTCATTATTGTTCCTGTATTTGTGTAGCCTGAAAGTGTTGGTATTCTTGATGCCATTCCTTCTGCAGGTGTTAAGCCATATTTTCCTCCAAATGGCATAAGTAGTGTTGCTGCTCCTATTGTACTGTCGAATCTTTCTACTAGGCCTTTTTGTGAACAGCAGTTTAGGCTTGAAATAGTATTTTTCCATCTTTTAGTTTTAGAACAATCATTGCTATTTGTTTTTATGCAGTTTCCATTTATTCCTGAAAAATATTCTTCTAACCCTTCTGGTTTGTTTATTTGGGCTGTTTGTTTTTTTGTTACTCCGTTTGTGTCTAAAAATTCACGGCTTATATCTACTATTTGTTTTCCTCTCCAATACATTTTTACTCTTGGTTCTTCTACTACATCTGCTACTATACTTGTTTCTATGTTTTCTAGACTTGCTAGTTTTTCAAATTTTTCTACGTCTTCTGCTTTTACTACTACTGCCATTCTTTCTTGTGATTCTGATATTGCAAGTTCTGTTCCATCTAGTCCTTCATATTTTTTTGGTACTTTGTCCAGGTTTATTACAAGTCCTTCTGCTAGTTCTCCTACCGCTACTGATACTCCTCCTGCTCCAAAATCATTACATCTTTTTATTAGTTTTGCTACTTCTTCATTTCTAAATAGTCTTTGTACTTTTCTTTCTTCTGGCGCATTTCCTTTTTGTACCTCTGCTCCGCAAGTAGTTAAAGATTCACTCGTATGTGCTTTTGATGATCCTGTTGCTCCTCCACAGCCATCTCTTCCTGTTCTTCCACCAAGTAAGATTACTTTATCCCCAGGTTCTGGTCTTAGTCTTATTACATTTTTTGATG
>CATKFT010000298.1 GCA_949747745.1 uncultured Clostridia bacterium | reverse complement strand
TTCCATTGTTGCTATTATACAAGATCCAGATGGATTATCTTCTCTTTCTGATATTAATACTTCAGATGGATTTGTTATTTCACACATTCCTTCTTGTCTCATTTCAAACATGCCTATTTCATTTGTTGACCCAAACCTATTTTTTACACTTCTTATTATTCTATATGAAAAATATCTTTCTCCTTCTATATATAATACTGTATCTACCATATGTTCTAATACTCTTGGTCCTGCTATATTTCCATCTTTTGTTACATGACCTATTATAATTGTTGTTATTCCTCTTGATTTACATATTCTCATAATTTGCGCTGTTATTTCTCTTACTTGACTTACACTTCCTGCTGCTGCTGTTAAATCTTCTGAAAACATTGTCTGTATTGAGTCTATTATTACTAATTTGGGATTTAGCTCTATTATATTTTCATTTACTGCTTCTATATTTGTTTCCCCTAAAAATAATATTTCTTCATTATTTATATTTAATCTGTCTGCTCTTAATTTTATTTGTTCTGCTGATTCTTCTCCTGATATATATAATACTTTTCCTTCTCCTTTTACTTTATCACATAATTGTAATATTAGTGTTGATTTTCCTATTCCAGGCTCTCCTCCTAATAATATTAATGAACCTTTTACTAGTCCTCCTCCTAATACTCTATCTAGCTCTGTAAATCCTGTTGATGTTCTTGATGTCTCTTGTCCTTTATATGTATTTAATGGCTTTGGAGTTGCTTCTACTCTTTTTTCTAATTTGTTTGTTTCTGAATATTTTTCTATTTTTTGCTCAAAAAATGTGTTCCAACTATTGCATGCTGGACATTTTCCTATCCACTTTGCTGTTTCATATCCACATTCATTGCATACAAATATTGTTTTTGCTTTTGCCATTTCTATTCTCCTCTCTTTTTGTTTTTCTTTTTCTGCCTTTGTTAACATATCACGTTTTTATTTTATTTTCAATACATTTTATTTTATTTTCAAGATAAAGTTATAAATAGACGCATTTCTGCGCCCATTTATAACTTTATCCTGTCTTACTCATTATATCTTTTCTCATTTTCCCAATAATCTTTTTCTCTAGTCTAGAAATATAACTTTGTGAAATTCCCAATTCATCTGCAACTTCCTTTTGCGTCTTTTCCCTTCCAGTTTTAAATCCGAATCTCATTTCCATTATATTTTTCTCTCTATTATTTAACTTTTTAATTGCAGCTCTTAATAATGTTTTATCAACTTCATCTTCTAAGTCTCTATATGTTATATCTGAATCTGTTCCCAATATATCTGATAATAACAGTTCATTTCCATCACCATCTTTATTTAATGGCTCATCTATTGATATTTCTCCTTTTATTTTATTAGACCTTCTTAGATACATTAATATTTCATTCTCTATACATCTAGATGCGTATGTTGCAAGTTTTATTTTTTTATCATAATTAAATGTATTTACACTTTTCATTAATCCTATAGTTCCTATTGATATTAAATCTTCTATACCTATCCCTGTATTTTCAAACTTTTTAGCTATATACACTACTAGTCTTAAATTTCTTTCTACTAATATCTGTCTAGCTTCTAAGTTATCTGGATTTGATAATTGCTTTATTAATTCTTCTTCTTCTTCAACTGGTAATGGTGGTGGTAAAGTTTGGCTTCCTGCCACATAGAAAATGGGTAAAATTTCTTCTTCCTCATTGTCTCCTATGTATTTTGCACAAATTGTATTTATGCTATTTTTTAGTAACTCTATTAAATTCATAATAACTATCATTCCTTTCGCTCTTAAGGCAGTGCATAAAATACACTATTGTATCCTTTTTATATATGTCTAAATCATATCTATACCTAATAATGCTCTATATTCTCCTCTTCTCGTTAAAGATTTGTTGTATATTCCTATTATAGCTTTATCAATCACTTTTCTGTTTTCTTCATTTTCTATTTTTACTTTATCAACCTTTATCCCTAATAACATTCCATTTTCTTTTCCTAATGACTTAAACGGTATAACTTTTAGTTTAGATAAATATTTGTTTTTTATTTCATCTGGTATTTTTTCAAAGTTTCCAGACAACATCTCTTCTAGGTTATTTAATATTTCTTTTTCTACTGTATCATATAATAATGTGTGTTCTACTATTATAACTGGTATGTTAGTTATTGGCTCCTTTAATAAATTTCCTGTGTCTATCATAGCTTTTGTTTCTATTGCTTTTTCTTCTATTTGTATTTTTATATTGTAAAACATGTCTTTTTTTGAAAATTTACTTCTTATTATATTTATTGTTACTATTATTAAAAATAATCCAACAATTCCTCCTAAAAAAACTATTTTAAGAGTATATGTTCCTAAAAATATTCCATTTTTTGTTAATATTTGTTCTGGTTTTATTAAATATATTAATGCTGTTGATGCTCCTCCAAATACAAATGATGTTAAATAAAATAGTAATATATTATTTATTAATGTTTTTATATTCTCTGGCTTAAACATAATATATACCATTATTAGTGATAGTAATAGCTTTGATATTATATTTGAATATATTGGTAATTTCGTAACATATAATACTATTACATATATTGTTCCTATTATACTTGATATAAATATTCTTATATGTCTTACTTTTTTCTTTGCTATTATTGATGTTGCATATAATATTATGTAATTCATTATTAAGTTCTCTATTATAACTATATCTAAATAAATCGTCATGCATATATTCTAGCACTTGTCTTTCAAGAAATCTGTCTTTTCTTCTTGTAGAAAAAAAGAAATAATCTACATTTATAGATTATTTCTCTTTATTATTTCCTTTATTTACATATTTTTGCTTTTATTTTTACGTAAGAATGATGGAATATCTAAATCTCCTTGTGAACTTCCTAAATCAGAACTTGTTGGTATTGAACTTATTTTCTTCTCCCATGTTTTTGATACTAGGCTATCTACTCCTAATCCTGCTCCTGTAGGTTGAGTTTTATCAAATCCTGTTGCTATTACTGTTATTTGTATTTCATCTTCTAATTCTGGATTTACTACTGTACCAAATATTATGTTGGCCTCTGGATCTACACTTCTTTGTATCAATTCTGCTGCTGTATTTACTTCTTGTAAACCTAAATCGTCTCCTCCTGTTATATTTATTATTACTCCTCTTGCTCCTTCAATTGATGTTTCTAATAGTGGACTTTGTATTGCTTCTTTTGCTGCATCTTCTGCTCTATTTTCTCCTGATGCTCTTCCTATTCCCATATGTGCCATTCCTGTATTTAACATTATTGTTTTTACATCTGCAAAATCTAAGTTTACTGTTCCTGTTACTGTTATTAAGTCTGATATTCCTTGTACACCTTGCATTAATACTTCATCTGCTTTTTGGAATGCTTCTACCATACTTGTTTTTCTATCTATTATTTGTAATAATTTGTCATTTGGTATTACAACCAATGTGTCTACTTTTCCTTTTAAGCTTTCTATTCCACGTTCAGCTTGTGAAAGTCTTTTTTTACCCTCAAATGTAAATGGTTTTGTAACAACACCTATTGTTAGTATTCCCATTTCTTTGGCTGCTGCTGCTACTATTGGAGCTGCACCTGTTCCTGTTCCTCCGCCCATACCAGCTGTTACAAAAACCATGTCTGCTCCACGTAATACTTCTGCTATTTCAGATTTATTTTCTTCTGCTGATTGTGCTCCTATATCTGGGTTTGCTCCTGCTCCTAATCCTCTTGTTATTTTTTCTCCTATTTGAATTTTAGTTCCTGCTTTAGATTCTTGAAGTGCTTGTCTATCTGTATTTACTGAAATAAATTCTACTCCTCTTATTCCTGATTCAACCATTCTATTTACAGCATTGTTTCCTGCTCCTCCAACACCAATAACTTTTATTGTAGCTGTTCCATCCATCATTCTATCATTATTGTTTTCTTCATAGTCTACCATCATTTTTTATCCTCCCAAATTTTTATATTATTAAAATTAATAACTTACTTTTTACACCTATAGGTAATTTAAAATTATGAATAGAAAAATTCCTTAATTCTTTCTACTATAGTCCCAAGAATATTTTTATCAGATTTTGTGTCTATATTACTTGATACAGTTTTTGCAAATGGTCTTGCTGCAATGTATCTTACAAGAGCATATGCTGAACGATAATTTGGTCTTATTGTACTTACAAGTCTTCCTGTTGACATTTTTACTGGTATATTTAGTATTATTTTTCCTGCAACATCACTTTTGTTAATAGTAGTAATTCCTTGTCCTGTTAATACAACATTATTTATTCTAGATTTTATTCCTTGGTTTGTTATATCTTTATTTACTATTGTAAATATTTCTTCAATTCTTGCTTCTATAATTTCAATTAATTCTGAACTTTTTATGACTTTACTTTTAGAATCGCCTTTACAAGTATTTAAAATTATATCATTATCATTATCTATAAAAGATTTTAGTGCAAGTCCATATTGCCTTTTTAGCTTATCTGCTTCTTCTTCTGATATGTCCAATACAACAGCTATATCACTTGTTATATTGTTTCCTCCAAGTGGTATAGTATTTGTATATATAAATGCATCTGCTTCAAATACCCCTATGTCTGTATTTCCTGCTCCTATATCTAATAACATAACATTATCATGTAGTTCATTTACATCTAATATTAAGTTTCTTTCAGCAAGAGTATTTGGTACCATACCATCAACTTCTAAACCTGCTTTTTTTAGTATTAATGCTATTTGTCTTGTATATTCCTTATCAGCAAGTACTATTTGTGCATTAAGTGTAAATTCTGAACTTAAACTTCCTACTGGATCATTAGTTCTTTTTCCATCCTTTAATATAAATTCATTTGGAACTATATCTATAATTGTTTTTCCATCTGGTACTTCTATATCTCTTACTTGCATTATAGATTGTCCAACATCTCTTACTGAAATTCCAGCATATTTATCTTTAAGCTCTTTTGTTATACTATTTTGTACTATTGTTGCATACTTACCAGGAATTGTAACATATGCAGAATTTATCTTAAATCCTGCTTCATCTTCAGCATTTTTTATTGTCGTAGCTACTGCTATTGCAACTTCATCTTCATTAATTATTTTTCCTTTTTTGATACCTTCGCACTTACTGTTAGTTGAACATATAATTTCAATTTGATTAAAATTATTAACTTCCCCTACAACAGCTGATACTTTAGATGTTCCAATATCAATTCCAACAATTATATCACCTATTGCCAAAGTTTACTCCTCCATTTTTCTTTTTGTTTTTTCTCATAGCTTAGAATATTATATTTTATAAAAAAAGTCAATAGTTTTTGTAATATTTTTGTAATATTCTTGCCTCTATTTTGTAATAATGTTTTATATTGCTTGGTATAGTATGCTTTCCAAAAATTTTGTTAAAAAAGACATAAAATCTTAAGATTTTATGTCTTTTTTCTTGCTTGTCCATTTATCTATGTAATATCTTCTTATAATTGCTAAGTTCGTAAACATTCTTCCTACAAATACAATAATTGCTGCAAGATATATATCTACATTTAGTTTTTCTCCTAAATATGTAAGTAATATCGATAAAATTGCATTTCCAAAAAAGCCTGATACAAATATTTTTAAATCAAAATTTCCTTTTAATACTGATGTTATTCCTCCAAATACTGAATCAAGTGCTGCTATAATTGAAATTGCTAAATATCCTGAAAGACTATATGGTATTATTGGTGCATTCATTCCTGCAAGAATTCCTATAATACATCCTATTAATATAGCTATAAATATCATTTTATTTTTCCCCCTTAATTTCTGAATATCTTAATTTTATTTCTTTATCATATTTTGGAATTTTAATATTATTTTGCCTTTCTAATGTAGCGTTTTTACTATATTGATCCATAAATCCAACTTTTTTTACTGTTAATGCACTTTCTAGGTATTTTGGATCTCCTATAGCTTTTACAACATATGGAGATAGTATTACTTTTTCTTTATTTAATACCTTATTTACAACTATATATTGGCTTTCCTCATTAATATATATATTTACAATATCACTCATATTTACAATTCTTTGGTCATTTATACTAATTGCTTCTGCTCCTGCCGATTTTAATTCATTTACAAGATTCATTAAATCATGAGCTTCAATTTTTTCAGTTTCTTCATTATCTGTTAATGTAACAACTATTCCATTTCCTTTTACATCTGTTAATCCTGCTAATATTTGTGCTTGTAACAATTCTTTATCTAATAGTTCATTTGCTTCTTGATTTGCATCTCTTTTATCCCTATATTCTGCTATTTTTTCATTTGTTTCCTTAAGTTTTTCATATGTTTCTTCATACTTTTCTCTCCACAAAACTATCTTTTCTCTTAATTCCGATTCTGTCATTGTTTTTATTTGTGTAATATTTGTTTCTTCTACTGTTTTAAACTGCATAAACATTACATATGTAAAAACAAAACATATTATCCCGATTGTTACTGTAATAATTCTTTTTCCCTTTTTCATATTTTTCACCTACTCTGCATTTTGTATGTATTTATTTGTTAATACACCATTATATTTTTCAATTGTAATATTATCACTTTTTTCAATTTCTACCCCAATTCCTTGGTCCATCATTAATTTAATATATGAACCTGGTCTTAATAAATTGTAAAATAAATCTTTACTTCCTACTGCTTTAATAACAAATGGACTTCCTATACTTTCTCCATTTATTTGAACTATTGCACCAGCACAGTTTATTACTGTATTTTGAACTATCCTTTGTCCATTTATACTAATTGCATCTGCCCCAATATTTTTTATTTCATTTACTATGTCTCGCAAGTCTCCATCATGTACTAAATCATAATTTGTTACTAATTTAGATGCTGTATTATCCTTTACTGTTATAATAACTCCGCTTCCTGTTACATCAGAAAGTCCTAAATATGCATTTAATTCTTTTAATCTCTCTTGTTTTTCTTTTGATGTAGAATCCACACCAGTACTTGTTTCTCTCCACTTTTCTAGCTCTTTTTCTGCATTATCTAAATATTCATATGTTCTGTCATATTTTTCTTTCCATTTTAATACTTCGTCTCTTAGTCCATTATCATTTCTACTTTGTCCAACTGTATTATTTGCTTCTTCAATTGTACTTAATTGTATCATAATTCCTGTTGTAAGTAAAACACACATTATACCTAATGTAATAGCTATTTGTTTTTTGTTCATTTGCTCCATCCTTTCTATTATATTCTTAAATCTCTCTTAAGTTGTATTTTTAATCATATCTCCTTAGTAAATTTGTTTTTAATTTTTCAATTATAATATCATATTATAATTAATATAATTTGACTTTAACTTGAAGATAAAAACTCATTTATTTAAGACAAAGTTTATTCTTTTTTTCTAAAATATACCGATTCTTTATGTAAGTCCATATTAATAAAAATTTCTCCCTCATTACCTTTTTCTTCTTCTAATACTGCTTTTAAGTATAGCATTCTATTACTTAAATTTGATACATCTCCTAGGTAAACTGTCTTTTTTTCGCTTTCTAGCTCTATTGTATAGTTTTGCTTATTTTGTATGTTTATTTTAGTTATTAGTTCACTTATTCCATTTCCATTTGCAGATTCCATAATTTTTAAAACTGTTTCTAATTTTTCTAAATCCTCTTCTTGTAACCTTCTTCCCTCTTTTATGTCTTCACTATTTGTTACATATCCTACTAAAATTGGCAAATTTAGTTTTTCCTCAGTAATTTCTAATATGTAACCTTGATTATTTATATATGCATAGCTATTTGCATATTCTAATAAAAATGTTGCCTTTCTTTCTTTTATAGTTATTAAAATAGTATTTGGTATTTTTCTATCAATCTTCACATTTTCTATATATGCATTTTGTTTAATGTTTTTTATTATTTGTTTATTTCTATTTTTATATATGTTTTCTCCTAACTTTAACCCTGAAAGACTTATTATTGTATCACTATTTATTTTATCGTTATTTATTACTTGTATTTGGCTTAGGTTAAATAATGGAGACATCATAAAAAATATTATTGCACATATTAAGGCTATTACTAATGTGGTCCATTTTGCAATTACTTTTACTGTTGCTTTTTTCTTAATTCCTGTTTTTTCTTCATTTTTGTTTTTCACTATTGCATCTTGTTTTTGCTTTCTTTGTTGTTCTATTTCTTTTCTTATCTCTTGATTGTTTACCATTTTAGTCTGATTATTTAATTGTTTTTTAGATACTTTATCTTTTTTTCTATTTTTATTTTTTATATCTTGTCCTGTTTTTTCTTTTATTACTTCAACTTGCATTGTTTCATACGCTTTTTTTATATTCTTTCTTTCTTCATTTACTATATTCCCCTTTTGTCTTAATTTACCTTGCATTATTCCGATTTAGTCTTTCTTTTTCTATATCTTGTTTTTTTGTTTTCAAACTTAAATTATCTTGTATTTTTTTACTTTTTCTATTTTGTTTTTCTTCTTTTTGTAACTTATTTTTTTGTCTTTTGCTGTTTTGTATATTTTCTTCTCTTTCAACTTTTCTTTTATTTATTTTGCTATTTTCTATTTTTTTATTATTTCTCTTTTTTTTCTTATCTTCTACTTTGGTTACTCCTATTACTATTTCATTTTCAAAATTGAATATGTCGTTTTGGGCAGAATTAGCATTTTTCTGCCCTTTAATATTTTTTTTATGTTCTTTTTTATCTATATTTTTCTTTTTTTTATTGTTATTATATTTTTCATCCATGTAAAGGAAATTTAATTCTTCATTTTTTGCTTTCTTCATTATATCACACTTCTTTCGTAATTCTTGCTCCTAGTTTATTTAATTTGCAGTCTAAATCTTCATATCCTCTTAATATATATTCTATATTATTTACTGTAGTTTTTCCTTTTGCTACAAGTCCTGCAATTACTAACGCTGCCCCTCCTCTTAAATCTTTTGCATAAACATTTACTCCATTTAATTTTCTTACTCCTTTTATTATTGCTGTTCTTCCATTTATTTCAAACTTTGCTCCCATTCTTTGCAATTCACTTGCATATTTATATCTATTTTCGAATATATTTTCTATAACAATACTAGTTCCTTTAGATACTGTAAGTGTACTTGCAAAAATTGCTTGCATATCTGTTGGGAACCCTGGATATGACATTGTTTTTAAATTAACTCCTTTTAGTTTTTTAGGTGCTTGCAAAATAATTTCATCTTTTCTCATTTCTATTTTGCAACCACTTTCTTCTAATTTTTTAGTTATTCCGTATTAAATGTTCTGGCATTACATTTTTTAAGATAATATTTCCTCCTGTAATTGCTCCAGCACAAAGAAAAGTTCCTGCTTCTATTCTATCTGGCATTATTTTATATCCTGAACTTTTCAAATTAGATACGCCCTTAATTACTATTTCACTTGTACCAGCACCTGTAATTTTTGCACCTAACTTATTTAAGAAATTTTGTAAATCAATAATTTCTGGCTCCATTGCCGCATTTACAATAGTAGTATTACCATCTGCTAAAACAGATGCTAAAATTGCATTTTCTGTTGCTCCAACACTTGGAAAATCAAGCTGAATTTTTCCAGTTTCTATTTTATCACATTTGCACCTAATATATCCAGTATCTTCTGTAATATTTATGCCTAAATTTTCAAATGCCTTTAAATGTAAGTCAATAGGTCTTGCTCCAATATCGCATCCTCCTGGACATGAAAATACTGCTTTTTTAAATCTTCCAATTAATGCACCTGCAAGTATTACAGATGAACGCATTTTCCTCATTAGTTCTTCTGGTATATCATATTTTTTTATGTCTCTTGCATCAATAACTATTTTATCATTATTTCTTTTAACTTTGCAACCTAAATATTTTAATATTTCTAACATTACTTTTGTGTCATGTATATTGGGAACATTATATAATTTAGTAATTCCATTATTTAAAACACATGCAGCAAGTATAGGTAAAGACGCATTTTTAGAACCAGATATAAAAACTTCTCCTTCTAGCTTTTGTCCTCCAGTTATAATATATGTACCCATAAAAAAATCACCCTCCTTTGTTTATATATTATGCTAACTAGGTAATTATAGTGAATTTTACATTTATGTAAAATTCACTATATAATATGTGTATCTTATATAAGGAGGTATTAATCTGATGATATTTTATCAATTAACCTTTTGTTTTATTTAACAAATTATCTAGCTTATTTCTGCTAAAAGCATTATATGACATAAAAAATGAAAATCATAGTTTTTACTTAGAGAAACCTAACATACAAAATTTCA
>CATKFT010000297.1 GCA_949747745.1 uncultured Clostridia bacterium | reverse complement strand
TGTTAAAGCCTGCATTATTTCTTCATCTGATAAGTTTTGTAGTTTTGGTAAAATTAAGCTATCTACGTTTTCTTCTAATGAACGTATTGCTTTCATTAATCCTTGTTCTATTGATGGCGCAATTGCCATTACTTCTCCTGTTGCTTTCATTTGTGTTCCAAGTTCACGTGATGCTGTTAGGAATTTATTAAATGGCCATTTTGGTATTTTTACAACACAATAATCTAGTACAGGCTCAAAACATGCATATGTTTTACCTGTTACTTCGTTTTTTATTTCATCTAATGTATACCCTATTGCAATACGAGCTGTTACTTTAGCAATTGGATATCCTGTTGCTTTTGATGCGAGAGCTGATGAACGACTTACCCTTGGGTTTACTTCTATAACCGCATATTCAAAGCTTTCTGGATTTAATGCAAATTGTACATTACATCCTCCTTCTATTTTTAATGCAGAAATTATTTTTATACTTGCTGTCCTTAACATTTGGTATTCTTTATCTGCTAATGTTTGTGATGGTGCAACAACTACGCTATCTCCTGTATGAACACCAACTGGATCTATATTTTCCATATTACATATTGTAATACAGCTTCCATTTTTATCTCTCATTACTTCGTATTCAATTTCTTTCCAACCTGCTATACATTTTTCTATTAGTACTTGGTGTACTCTTGATAAATGAAGCCCACTTTTTGCTATTTCTTCTAGTTCTTCCATTGTATGTGCAATTCCTCCACCTGTACCTCCTAATGTATAAGCTGGTCTTACTATAACTGGAAGTCCTATTTCATTTGCAAAGTTTTTGGCTTCTTCATATGTATTTACTACTTTACTTGCAATACATGGTTCTTTTATTTCTTCCATAGTATCTTTGAAAGCTTGCCTATCTTCTGCCTTTTTTATTCCTTCTGGACTTGTTCCTAGTAATTTTATTTTGTGTGTTTCTAAGAAACCATCTTCGTATAGTTCCATTGCTATGTTAAGTCCCGTTTGTCCTCCAAGGTTTGGAAGTATGCTGTCTGGTTTTTCTATTTCTAATATTTTTTCTATTGTCTTTTTTGTTAATGGTTCTATGTAGATTTTGTCTGCCATGTCTTTATCTGTCATTATTGTTGCTGGATTTGAGTTTACAAGTACTACTTCAATTCCTTCTTTTTTTAATTCACGACAACATTGAGTTCCTGCATAATCGAATTCTGCTGCTTGTCCTATTACTATTGGTCCGTGAACCTATTACTAATACTTTTTTTATATCTTTGTTTTTTGGCATTTTATTGTCTCCTTTCAACATTTGAAGAATTTTGTACTCTTCACTTTTCTTTCACTTCAATTAATAACCCTTAAATGAGCTAACCCTAAAGCTCCAATAACTATGTGGCTAGCATGCACCAAGTGTGACTAGTGGTTATTAATCCATACTTTGTTAAGAACTCTCTGTTAGGCTCCGCCTGCCACCTCCCTTGTTAAAGGAAGTTTCCTGCTAGGCTTCGCAGATTTTTGCAATAAGCTAGCCCCCGAGTTTTACTTTCTCACAATCTCTAAAAATTCATCAAATATATAGCTTGAGTCTTCTGGACCTGGACATGCTTCTGGATGATATTGTACTGTTATTATATTTTTTCCAATATATCTTAATCCCTCTACTGTTCCATCATTTATATTTACATGTGAAATTTCACAAATTTCTGGATTTATACTATTTTGCAAGATTGCATATCCATGGTTTTGTGATGTTATACACACTCGTCCTGTACTAAGGTTTTTTACTGGATGATTTGGACCACGGTGTCCATATTTTAGTTTATATGTTTTCGCACCTGTTGCAAGTCCCATTAATTGATGTCCTAGACATATTCCAAGTATTGGTAAATTAGATTCATATAATTTTTTTATATTTTCTATTGCCACTAAGCAATCTTCTGGGTTTCCTGGTCCATTTGATAATACAACTGCATCAAACTTTCCATTTAAGATTTTAGAAAAATGTGTGTCCTCTGGGAATACTGTAACTTCACATTCTCTTTTTATTAAAGAATTTATGATATTTTGTTTCGCTCCAAAATCAAGTAATGCAATTTTTGTTTTGCCATTTCCACAGGTGTAATATTCATTTGAAGTAACCTTTTGTACTAAATTAGATATTTTATAATTTTTTATTTCTTCTAATATAGAATCTATATTAGATATATCATTTGTAATTTTACCTTTCATTGTTCCTGCTTTTCTTAACATTTTTGTAAGACTTCTTGTATTAACTCCTTGTAAACCTGGTATCTCATTTTCTTCTAAAAATTCTAGAATATGCATTTTGCTTCTAAAATTACTTTCCATTTCTGCAATTTCATGAACAAATACTGCCTCTACCCAAGGTTTTCTTGATTCTTGATCTTCTTTTGTTAATCCATAATTTCCTATTAGTGGATATGTCATTAAAACACCTTGTCCTGCATATGATGGATCTGTAAATATTTCTAAATATCCTGTCATAGAAGTATTAAATACTATTTCACATATTGCCTCTTTATCATATCCAATCCTTTCCCCACTAAAAACGCTACCATTTTCTAAAACTAAATAGCCTTTCATGATAACCTCCTTATAATTTTCCTAACTTCTATCTTATCATATATATAAAAAAAAGCAATATTTTTTTACAAAATATTTATTTTGTGCTTTTCTTAATTGACATAGTTATTAGGTAGTAGATATACTAAATTTTTAATTTCTTAGAATTTAGTAGAGCATTGTTGTGAAAATAGAATGTGTAGCATCAGTACATTGCACAATTTAATAAAAAAAGTGATATAGCTTTTTTATTTTTACTACATCACTCAAATTTTTTATAATTACCACACTATAATGGACAAATTTATAAATGGCTTCTATTCAAGTTTCCTTATACAATTTCTCTATTTGTGTACATTCTATATTTTTAATATACTTCCATTTTCACTTCTTTACCACAAAATGCAAATACCATTTTTGTAATATTAGTAAATCCTCTTTCTTGTAAGCTCTCTTCATATTTTTTCTCTTCTATTTGTTTTTTTGCATTTTCTATTGTGTCTTCTATTGCCTTTTCTTCTTTATTCTCTAATACTTTAAATTCCATTATAAAACTATTTCCTGTTTTATCCTTTGGCTCTAACATTATATCATATCTTCCATATCCTGATTCTCTATTTGAATTTACATAGTAACTATCTCTTAGCCCTACTAGCATACCTAATACAAATGCATGGTAAAAGTTTTCTGCTGTGTTTTTTCCTACATCCATATAACTAAACATTTCTTCTACTAATATTTTGAATTTTATTTCAAATTCTTCTATGTTTAATGTTACTAAATCTTTTAATATGCTTGTTAAATCATTTCCTATTACTTTATCTCTAAACCAGTCTATTACTATATCCATAAATAAAAACTT
>CATKFT010000296.1 GCA_949747745.1 uncultured Clostridia bacterium | reverse complement strand
GTTCAAGCTATTGAGAAAATTCAACTAATTGAAACTCTAAAACGTTTTGCAAGAAACGAATTATAATGAAATAAATAGGATTTTTCTATCACTAAAAAACGTCCAAAATGTACTGCCCCTCAAATTATTAAACTTTTTTGTATAATAATTTGGGGGGCACTCCAAAAATTTGGCGTTTTTTAGTGTATATATATTTCTCCTATATCTTTTCTATAATCTAGTACTTTATCAACTTCTTCTTGTATTACTTCATATACTTTTTTTCTTATTTCTTCAAAATCGTTCCCTACAAGTGTTATTGCAAATAACCTTGAATTGCTTACTGATGTATATGTATCATCTGCTATCTTTTTTGCATTTGCAAAATATAATTTCACTCCTTTTTCTTTTATGCTTTTTGTGTTCATTTTGAATATTGTAGGTTCTTTGTTTGGTTTTACTGCATAATCTTTGCTAACTATATATACTGTAAATGTATAATTACTTTTAAATTTACAATTTTCTTCATTCAATGTCCCATTTAATATATTTTCTAGTACTTCTGTAAATGGTGTTTTTAGTGCATTTAATACATTTAAGGCTTCTGGGTCTCCGAATCTTGCGTTAAATTCTATAAATTTTATTCCATCTTTTGTCTTGAAAAAACCACCATATAATACTCCAGTGAATTCTAAACTATCTTTATTTAAGTAATTTATTGTTTTTTTCATTAGGTTTGTACATTTTTCTATATCTTCTTTTGTTAAAAATGGTAATAGCCCATTAGGATAGCTCATGCATCCCATTCCGCCTGTTCCTGGACCTTTGTCTTCTTCATATCTGTATGGATAATCAAATGTTATTGGCATTGGTACTACATTTTTTCCGTCTGTTAGGCACATTAATGTAAATTCTTGCCCTTCTACTTTATCTTGTACAATCACTTTTCCACTTTCTTCTAAACAAGATTTTGCATATTCATATCCCTCTTGTATTCCTTTAAAATGTATCCCTCCAACTTTTACTCCTTTTCCTCCTGTTAATCCCTCTGGTTTTATAACAAAATTATCATCTTTATAACTCTTTATTACATCTTCTAATTGCTCTATGTTCTCTATCTTACAATTCTTTATTATAAATTCTGGTGCAATTTCATTTACTACTTCTAAAGCATATGTTTTACTCCATTCAATTTTTGAACCTTTAGATGTTGGTCCAAATACTTTAAGCCCTAAACTTTTAGCTAAATCTATTAATCCATCTTGTAATAAATTATCACTACTTATTACACAATAATCTAATTCTTCTTTTTGTATAAATTCTTTTACTAATTCTTTATCAAAAGGAGAACCTATTATATATTTTCCTCCTGATTGTTCTACTTTTTCTACTATTGATGGATTTTCATATGGCAATACAGAATATAATTTATATCCATCTTTTATATATTCTGCAAGAACTGCCTCTCTTCCACCATTTCCTAACAATAAACATTTCTTCATTATTTTTCCTCCATTTTTAATATAGTACAATAATATAATTTTAATAAAAAAATGTCAATATCTGGCTGCAAAGAACCAAGGTTATTTCATGGAATATTATAAAATTGTAATATCTGATGAATTTACTCTATCAAAGGATATATAGCCAAAAAAAGAATTGGAAGCACTTTCCAATTCTTTTTTTACTTTTTACATATAAACATAACATTCCAATGTTTTTCTTCCAAATTGTATTGCTTGTTGATGTGTTCCCATATAAACATCTATTTTACTATTTGAAATTGAACCGCCTCTATCTTGTACTACAAACCATCCTCCATTTGGCTTATCTTTGAAATATGGTATATATATTATTGTTCCCATTGGATATCCTTTTCCAGCAGCTAAAGTATACCATGATGATGCTTTTGCTCCTGATGATGTTGTTCCTGTTGTTTTCCCACAGCATTTGCTACATGAACAATATGCTGATGTGTTAAAGTTCTTGACTTGTGGCGTTTTTCCTTCTACTTTTTTTGCCAAAGTATTAGATGAAGTTGTTGCTGGATTTAGTGTTACTTTTCTTTCACTGCTACTTCTTGATGTTGTTACTTTTTTATTTACTGTAACAACTTTATTTATTGGTTCTTTTATTATTTTTTCTGATAGCACTATTCTTTCTATTTCAACATCATTTCTAAACTTCGCCTTATATATTATTTCTTTTAAGCCATTTTCTCCTTTGGTAACTACTTTATTTGTTGCACTTTCTTCTACAACATTTGCATCTTTTGTTATTGTTTCATATGGTATTTCTACTTGCTCTGTAATAATCTTTTCTATTACTGGTGTATAGTTTCCAAGTAATTGTTCCATTGAAACTTCACTGTTTTCTTCTGCAAGTTTTACTGGTGTACTTCCTTCTTCTAAAGCTTTTGTAATTGTAATTATTTTAGATTCATTTAAATCAGACTCTAAATTTGGCACTACTATTTCCTCTGGTAAAACTACTATATGATTTTCTTTTAGTATTTCCTCTACCTTAGTTTTTGTTGTTAATACATTCATTTCATAATTATTTGAAAGTATTATTTTTACATTATCGAATTGTATATTTGCACCTATTGTACTTGCACCTAATATAAGCATAAATAATATAGTTATAAATGCTATTTTTCTTATAGACAGAGATGCTTTTTCATTTTCTATCATTTGAATTATAACCTCCTTCAAGTGATAGTGCCATTATATATGATTAAATAATTTTTGTCAAATTCTTGTCGAAACCTTTTAACTTCACTATCTATCTATATTATATTCTGCTTGTACCTAATTTATGATAAATATTTTTTTATTTTTATTTTACATTATTACTTCTATTTCATTTATTCTACCATTATCTATTAATTTAACTTTCTTTTCTAATATCTCTTCCCCATTTACTATAAACTTTTCTACTCCTATATTTTTTCCATTTGGATTTTTTACTTTTACATTATATACACTACTCTTATATTCATATCTTATATTATATTCTTTCCACTCTTTTGGTATACTTGGTTTTATTTCTAAAGTTTCATTTCGTATTTTTAGTCCTAATATATATTCTATTCCAGCCTTATACATCCAACTTGATGAGCCTGTATACCAAGTCCAACCGCCTCTTCCTATTAAGTTTCCAACTCCATATACATCTGCTGCTAATACATATGGTTCTACTTTATACCTATTTACTGCTTCTTTTGTAATAGTGTGTTCTATTGGGTTTATTATTCTAAAGTATTCTCCTGCTTTATCACCAAAACCTAGCATAGCATTTGCAATAATTGCCCATACTGCAGCATGTGTATATTGCCCTCCATTTTCTCTTACCCCTGGTAAGTATGCTTTTATATATCCTGGTTCTAATTTGCTTTTTTCAAAAGCAGGATCTAATAGTTTTATTATCCCATTTTGTTTATCTACTAAATATTTTTCTAAACTATCCATTGCAACATATTTTTTATCATTATCACCTGCATTAGATATTACACTAAAACTTTGTGCAATACAATCTATTTTACATTCTTCATTTTCTATGCTTCCTAATATATCTCCATCATCTGTATATGCTCTTTTGTACCATCTTCCATCCCAACCATGTGTGTTTAAGTTTTGTTTTAATTCTTTTTGTATATTTCTATATTTTTCCATCTTTTCATTATCT
>CATKFT010000295.1 GCA_949747745.1 uncultured Clostridia bacterium | reverse complement strand
ATTTGGCAATGTTTCAACAACAGTTCCTTCAACTTCAATTATATCTTCTTTTGCCAATGCTTATCACTCCTTATAATATCTTTAAATCTGTCTTATTTATTTGTCTAGTTTCTTTGTATAATTGTGTGTAATTTTATATTATTGTCAATATTTCTGGCTCTTTTTCTGTAATTAATATTGTGTTTTCATAATGTGCTGCTAAACTTCCATCTTCTGTTATGATTGTCCAACCATCTTCTAATACTAAAATGTCTGGTTTTTTTTCTATAACCATTGGTTCAATTGCAAGTGTCATGCCAGGTTCTAATTTTATTCCTTTTCCTTGTTTTCCATAGTTTGGTATTCCTGGGTCTTCATGCATGCTTCTTCCTATTCCATGTCCTTGAAATTCTTTTACTACACTATATCCGTTTTTTTCTACAAATTCTCCTATAGCATGGCAGACATCTCCTATTCTGTTTCCTTGTTTTGCATGTTTTATTCCTTCAAAAAATGCTTGCTTTGTTATTTCTATTAATCTTTCTGCATTTTTACTTACTTTTCCTACTTTATGTGTTCTTGCAGCATCACCATTGAATCCATTTTTGTAAGCTACTAAGTCTATGCTGATTATATCTCCTTCTTTTAGTTTTACTCTGTCTGATGGAATTCCATGTATTACTTCATCATTAATAGAGGCACATATTGATGAAGGAAAATCTATAATTCCTTTTTGACCACTAGGATATCCTTTTTGCG
The DNA here is from genome assembly GCA_949747745.1 of uncultured Clostridia bacterium. Next base: position 2,938 of record CATKFT010000295.1, on the reverse strand, counting down.
CTGGAATTCCTCCATTTTCTCTTATTGTTTTTTCTGCAATTTTGTCTAATTCTAAAGTAGTAATTCCTGGCTTTATTGCTTTTTCTATAGCTTGATGAGTTAATGCTGTAATTCGGCAAACTTCTTTCATTAATTCAATTTCTCTTTTTGATTTAATGTCTACCATTGTTTTAATTACCTTCTCCTTTCTTTGTGTTAAGTGCTGTTTTATATCTAAAATGTTGTCAACTTAAGCAATAATTTTTGTGTAGTGGTAATTTAAATCACCTATATTTTATAGAAATTGCTTAAATAGAGGAACTTATTTCTCTATATCTTTTAAAACATCTTTTGCAACATCATTTCCTAAACGATTTACTTTTGTGCTTACTTCTTCTGTTCTTACAACACCTTGTTTTGTGTAGTATTCTACAAGTGGTGCTGTTTGTGTATCATATATTTCTAATCTTTTGTTTATAGATTCTCTTGAAGAATCGTCTTTTCTTTGAACAAGATTTGCTCCACATTTATCACATATTCCTTCTACTTTTGGTGGATGCATAACTAAATTATATGTTGCTTTACACTCTTGGTTTGAACATACTCTTCTTGTTAATATTCTTTCAATTGTTTCTTCTCTTGGTGTTGTTAAGTTTATTACCATGTCTATTTTTTTATTTTTTTCTTTTAATATTTCATCTAGTTTTTCTGCTTGTTCTATTGTTCTTGGAAAACCATCTAGTATAAAACCATTTTTTGCGTCTTCTTCATTTAATCTATTTGCAACCATAGGTACTGTAATTTCGTCAGGAACTAAGTTCCCAGCATTCATATATTTTCCTGCTTCTATTCCAAGTTCTGTTTTTTCTTCTAAGTTTTTTCTAAATATATCTCCTGTTGAGATTTGTGGCCAACCTGTTTTTTCACTAAGTATTCCTGCTACTGTTCCTTTTCCTGTTCCTTGTGCACCCATCATTATAATATTCATAATATCAATCTCCTTATAATTTAATTTAGAGTATCATATATGATACTCTAATACTATATAACTTTTTTTATAAATTTTCAAGCAATTTGTAATTTTTTATTTACATTTGAAATCTTGTATTATAATTCTTTATTTATCTATTACTAATTCATATGGTTTTTCTTTACTTCCATCTCCATTAGAAGTTAATACTTGATTATTTAATTTAATAACTGGATGAACACCACATCCATGAGTATCTCCATTTCCTGGATACGAGTCATATGGATACTCATACCACATGAATTCTGCTATCTCTTCACCATCAAAATGATATATTTGGAAATGTACCATATTAGTAGTTTGTTGTGACCAATTTATATTCAGCCAGCTCTCTTTTCCGATTTAATAGTCCATTTTCATTTTGACTGTTAGCATTTTTTAATGCTAATATTTCTTTTTTTACTTCTTCTATATTATTGCTTTCTTCTCCTAAGCTTCTGCCACTTATTGCCCAATCTGAATTTATATAATTTTCGCAAAATGTGTTTAGGGTTGCTCTTGCTTGCGTATATCCATTTTCACCTGTTATATATAATTTTTTTCCAATAGTTACATCATCTGTACTTATTATTCTTAAACCATGTTCTTCATCATTATATAATACTTGCCATTCGCCTTTATACTCACTTGTGTCGTATGTTTGCTCCGTATCATATCCTGTTTGATCTGTTGTTAATATAATTTCTTTTTTAGGAATAGTATATTTAATATAGTCTCCTGGTTTTGCTTTATTTTTCAATAATTGTCCTTTTATTTCTTGTATACCTATTATATTGTTTATTTTATTGTCTATTTCGTTTAGTTCAAGATTTTCTTTATTTTGTGCTTCTATATAATTTTTCTTAGCCTCCTGTGCTATTTTAAATATTCCTCTTTCTCCGTAGCGTTAAATTTAATGTTACTCCTGCAAGTATTAATAGCACAATTATTGTTATCATGAGTGCTATTAGTGTTATACCATATCTTTCCCCCATGTTAATTTCAATTAATTTTTTTGTAACTTTTCCCACGTTCTTTCGTCCTCCTTATTTTTCTTCTTTTACTTTAGTATGTATTTGTTATTTGCTTCTATTTAAGTTTTCCTATATAATTGCTTTATTTGTATACATTTTATCTTTTATGTAGAACTATGTCAATATATGTTACGAAATTGCCTCATTTCATGGCATTTAAAGGAAATATATTTATAGCATAGTAACGGGGGCTAAATGCCTCTTTTTTTGCTATGCCTTATAATTATCAATGAACTGTAACTTTCATGGTAAATACTCAAATCCATTTTTAGAAAATATTCCAATTCTTAGAATTATAAAAGATACGAGGTTTCTTAATTCTCGTATCTTTTATAATTTGTTTAATAAAGTTAAACTTTTTTTATTTTTGAAAAGCAAAGACATTGCTTTTGCCACTTGCAATTCCACCTAATATTTTACGTGGATTTAGTTTTTAATAAATATATTTTATCTTTGTTGTCCTAAATATAATAAACTTGCAAGTTTTGATACTGGCATTGTTTGTAAGTATACTGTTCCTGGTCCTTTTAATGTAGTAACAAATAGTCCTTCTCCTCCAAATAATATGTTTTTCATACCTTTAACAGTTTCAATATCTAATTTTACGTTTTCTGACATTGCTGCAACATATCCATTATCTACTTTTATTTTTTCTCCATCTGCTAATTCTCTTTTTATTACATTTCCATCTATTTCTAAATAAACTTTACCAGGTCCTGTTATTTTTTGCATAATAAATCCTTCTCCACCAAAGAAACCTGCTCCTAGTTTTTTACGGAATTGCATTTTTATATCTACTGTTTTTTCAGAACATAAGAAAGCTCTTTTTTGTGCAACAATACTTTCTCCTTCTTTTAAATCAAATTCTAAAATTTGTCCTGGAAATGATGATGAAAATGCAATTTCTGCTTCATCT
>CATKFT010000294.1 GCA_949747745.1 uncultured Clostridia bacterium | reverse complement strand
TTTTAAATCTTAAATATGTGGTTAAAAATTATTTATTTTAAGTATATTTTTAACATTTCTCTATGTTTCATTGTTATTTTCATCTTCAACTGTATTTAGAATATCTATATTTTTTTGTACTACTGTGTAATTTCCGTGCCCTATCTGTGAATTTTATATCATATAACCCTGGAATATTTACTGTAAATGTTGTATCTTCTCCATTTAGTATCCAATTTGTATTATTATGTAGTTTGTAACTTACTGTTCCTCCACTTACATTTGAATTAATTTCTATATCTTTTAATGTAAATCTATATTCTTTTTCTCCTATTTTTGTGCTCTCTACTGTAAATGTTGGTGCTTGTATTTTTGTATCTTTATATTCTACATTATGCCCTATATAAGTTGGTATATCACTAAGCTTATAATACATTACATCATCAATCTCTACTCCGTGTCAAACTAATTACTTCTCTTGTATTATAATTTATTATTACTTCTTGTGCAATATCATCTAATTCTATATCTTTTAAATCTTTTTTTGAAAAATATCTAAATCCCTCTCCGTGATGCTCCTTTTAAAACCTCTGCTAGTTTTGCACTATCTACTTTACTTATATCTTGTCCAATTCCATCATAATATTGTATTTCTTTCTCACTTGTCTTCCTGTTTTCATATATTATATTTACTTTTGCTTGTATCATTTCCATTTCTGATATAAAAGCAGTCTTTTTAGCTGTATTTACAGATTCCATACCACTATATGTGGCAACACCTGCTATAATAAGTATTACAATAATAGTTATCATTAAAGATACAAGTGTTATTCCTTTTTCACTTTTCAAATTATATCACCCATTTCTAAAAAAAGTACACAATTTTTATAAAATTTTTAATGTTTATTTCATAATTACTATCTAAAACTACAGGGTAAAACTAACATAGTATAAAGTAATATATTTCATTTTCGTAATAGAAAGTAGGTAAATCCCCATAAGCCCCAAAGCTTGCAATGAAGAAAATCAAATATATTACTTCATAGAAACTAATTACAAAAACTTCATATTTAGCACATTTACAACATCAAATTATCAAATACAAACTGCTCTTGCATTCTTTTTAAAGACTGTTTTATTGTCCTTGCTCTTACTTCACCAATTCCTTCTACATCATCAAGTTCAGGAATATCTGCTGATAGTATATGTTGAAATGATTTAAATTTCTTTATTAGGTTTTCCACAATATTATTTGGCATTCTTGGTATTTTATCCAATATCCTATATCCTTTTGTGTAAACACCTACTTCATCATAATTATCAAATATCTCATATCCTAATATTTTTGCAATTATTTGTGAATTCATTAAGTCTTCATATTCTAAGCTTATTACTTCATTTAATACCTTTTCAGGAGTTCTTTTTTTACCTGGTGCTATGTAATCTTTTATAATTAACAATTCTTCTTTTTCAAGTCCTCCTATTAATTCATCTAACTGCATTTGTACAAGTCTTCCTTCCTCACCTAGTTCAACTATATTTCTTTGTACTTCTGCAACCATTGTCATTACCATTTCTGCTCTTTGTATTGATGTTATTACATTATCTAATGTAACTATATCGTTAAATTCATATTCATTTAATATATTTAGTTTTCCATCAAATACCTTTTTATATTTTTCAACTGTTTGTAATGCTTGATTTGCTTTTGTAAGTAGTCTTGATGTTTCTTCTATTACATACCTAAAGTCTTCTTTAAACACTGTAATTATATTTCTTCTTTGTGAAATACTTATAACTAGTTCCTTGGTTTGTTTTGCAGTACGTTCAGCTGTTCTATGTCTTGTTCCTGTCTCTTTTGTTTGGATTCCTGCATTTGGTATTAATTGTGCATTTGCAAATAAAATTTTCTTTAAATCCTTACTAAGTACTATCGCACCATCCATTTTTGCAAGTTCATATAATCTTGATGATGTATAATCCTCATTTATACTAAATCCTCCATCAACTACATCTAATACTTCTTTTGAATCTCCTATTACAATTAGTGCTCCTGTTTTTGCTTTTAGTATACTTTCTAATCCTTCCCTTATCCCAGTTCCTGGTGCAATTAGTTTTAATATTTCTATAGTCTCTTCTTCCTTTTTTAGCCTCAAACCCCCAACACCCTCTCTATATATTTTTTATAATGTATAGATTATTATTAATGTATATTAACTACTTTTCTATTTTAATCCAATCTTTTTCATAGCGTCCATAATATCGTCTACGCCTATTATATCTAATTTATATTTTTCTTTCAATAGTTTTTTGTTACTTTCTGGAATTATACAACATTTAAAACCTAATTTCTCTGCTTCTTTTATTCTTTTTTCTATTAAATTAACACTTCTTATTTCTCCTGTTAATCCTACTTCTCCAATTGCAACATATCCTTTTTCTATTGGCTTATTTTTGTAGCTTGATGCTGCTGAAAGTATAACTCCCAAATCTATTGCTGGCTCATTTAATTTTATTCCTCCTACTACATTTATATATACATCTTGGTTTCCAAGTGGTAGACCCACCTTTTTTTCTAATACTGCTATTAATACTGTTAATCTATTGTAATCCATACCATTTGCAGTTCTTCTTGGCATACCAAATACACTAGGCGTTGTTAGGCTTTGTATTTCTATTAATAATGGACGTGTTCCTTCCATTGTTGCTACTATAATTGAACCTGCTTTAGTATCTTCGCTTTCTGAAATTAATATACTAGATGGGTTGGTTATTTCTACCATTCCTTTATCTTGCATTTCGAACATTCCTATTTCATTTGTAGAACCAAATCTATTTTTCACTCCTCTTAATATTCTATATGAAAAATATCTTTCTCCTTCTAAATATAAAACTGTATCTACCATATGTTCTAAAACTCTTGGACCTGCTATATTTCCATCTTTTGTAACATGTCCTATT
>CATKFT010000293.1 GCA_949747745.1 uncultured Clostridia bacterium | reverse complement strand
TGCAGATAGATTTGAATATACATTTTCTGGTGGACTATTTTTTAACAATAGACATTTTTTTGATTTAGAAACAATAAAAGAAATATATGATAATGTAAGTGTATTAAAAAATGAAAATGATATTCAAGAATTAGGATTTAATGATTGGAAAATCTGTGAAAAATATATACATATTATTTCAAAATTATGGCCAGAATGGATAAGTGATAAAGACAGAACAGTAATGCAATTTTTAGCTGATATAGTTAAATCTATGAATGTTAAAGGATATTTAACAATTGATGATTTATATAAATTGTCGGAGAAAGAAGTAATTCAGAAAATATTAAATTGTGAAGATAATTATATAAAAGATAATTTTATTAAATTCCAAAATGCAACATCTGTTTATGGAAGTGATACACCAATAGATGATAAATATTGTATAAGTGTTAAAGGAAAAAGAAGATATGTTATTCCTTTGGCTAAATATAATAATAAAACATATAGAATAAATGAAATTTCAAAGCCAACACAAAATAATATAGATAAGTATTTTAGTATTAAACATTTTAAATATACTGGTTTTGATTTTAATTTTAAGCCTTATGAAAAAGCATAGTAAAGATTAGTTCAGGCAATAGGAAATTATGTTATTATGTACTATTTATTAAATATAAATGTAGCTATTTCTTTAGGAAGTATTTATCTAGTATTATACAAAAGAATGTAAAACTCTACTTGAGGAAATTTGTAATCAATTAGAAGAGATGATAAACATGTATAAATTTATATAAAAGGATAAAAGTTTTACTAAATAAAACAGACGAACCAATAAATCATTTAGTAGCAGAAATTGGAGTAGAGAATTTATTTAATAGATTGAGTGATGGATTAGATACAAAAATTAAACGTACTCAGTTATCATATGGAGAAATACAAATAGTAGCATTTAATGATAAATAGATAAAATTTCAAAAAATAGCACAGTAATTATAATAGCACATAGAAAATATACTCTTGAAAAATCAGATAGAATTATTTATTTAAAAGATGAAAAATAGATATGATAGTAAATAGAGAAAAATCTAGAACGATTATAATATAGCAGTGAGTGTTGACATAATTTGAGAAATGTAGTATAATAAAGACAACTTTTAAATTTGGAGAAAGTTTATGCTAAAGGGTATAATAGAATTTGCATACCTTTTAGGAGTAGATTCATTTTGGGTATTTCTAATTTTAGCACTTCTTTTATTATTAGGAATAGTAAAATGCTTATATCCGTGGCAGCCAAAATGGAAGTCTAAGAAGACCAAAGATGAATTAGGTAATGAAGTTACAGTATATTACCAAATAAAAGAATAGAGGAAAGGCTACTTTTATAGTAGCCTAAATAAATATAGAGGAAAAATTTTCAAAAAGTATTGATTTTTCTAATTAAACAGGATATAATAAATATGCAAATATGAAAACTAGAAGAGTGGGAACAAATCCCACTCTTCGATTGTATAGATAGGAGGTTTCCTTTGGCTAGTATTGAAGAAAGGGTAGAAAGACTTTTAAATGATAGAATTACAGAACTTGGTTATCAACTTTATGATGTAGAATATACAAAAGAAGGCAAAAATTATTTTTTAAGAATTTTTATTGATAATGAAAATGGAATTGACTTAAATGATTGTGAAAAAGTAAATGATGGAATTATGGATTTATTAGACGAAGCAGATTATATTAAGGAACAATACTTTTTAGAAGTGTCTTCACCTGGAATTGAAAGAGTAATTAGAAAAGATAAGCATTTCGATTATGCAATGGGAGAAAAAATAGAAGTAAACTTATTTAAACCACAAGAAGGAAAAAAGTGCTTAGAAGGTATCTTAATAGGATATGATGAAATATCTATTACAATCATCTATGAAAATGATGAAATATCTATTCAAAGAAAAAATATATCATTAATAAAAACAAAATATGATTGGAATTAGAATAATAAATAAAGGGAGGAAAAAGGAAAATGAAAGCAATAGACAATAAAGAATTAGTTTTAGCACTAGAAGAATTAGAGAATGAGAAAGGAATTAAAAAAGGATATTTAATTGAAGCAATTGAACAAGCATTAGTAACAGCATATAAAAGAAATTTTGATTCAGCAGAAAATGTAAAAGTAGTTATGGATTCTGAAACTGGAGCTGCTCATCTTTATGCAGTAAAAGAAGTGGTAGAAGCAGTAGAAGATTCTAAGCTACAAATAAGCCATGACGAAGCAAAAACAATTAGCAAAAAACTAGAAATAGGAGATACAGTAGATATTGAAATGATACCAAAGGATTTTGGTAGAATAGCAGCTCAAACAGCTAAACAAGTTATTATACAAAAATTAAGAGAAGCAGAAAGAGAAATAGTATATACAGAATTTAATGAAAGAAAAGGTGAAATAGTTTCGGGACTTGTTCAAAAGGCAGACTCTAATATTATAGTAATGGACTTAGGAAAACTTGAAGGAATAATGCCAAGCAAGGAACAAATACCTACAGAGAAATATAAAGTAAATGATAAAGTAAGAGGATATGTTTTAGATGTTGTAAAAGGATTAAAAGGAACTCCACAAGTAATTGTGTCAAGAGCATGTCCAGATTTTGTAAGAAAATTATTAGAATTTGAAATACCAGAAATATATGAAGGGTTAATAGAAATAAAAAGTGTATCAAGAGATCCTGGTTACAGAAGTAAATTGGCAGTATATTCAAATAATGAAAACATAGATCCAGTTGGTTCTTGTGTAGGACAAAAAGGAGTTAGAATTCAAAATATAATAAATGAATTAAATGGAGAAAAAATTGATGTAATAGAATGGAATAAAGATCCATCTATATATATAGCATCAGCACTTCTTCCAGCACAAGTAATGGCAGTAGATATAAAAGAGGAAGAAAAATTTGCACAAGTTATTGTACCAGATGACCAATTATCACTTGCAATAGGGAAATCAGGACAAAATGCAAGACTTGCAGCAAAATTAACAAATTGGAAAATAGATATAAAATCAGAATCTCAATTTAGAGAAATGATATCTAAAATGCAAGAACAAGAATAAATAGGCATATTTAATTATAGTATGGACTAAAATAGAATATCTAAGCAATTTAGAAGAAAGGGAAAATATGAACAATATAAAAAAAATGCCAGAAAGAACTTGTATGGGATGTAATGCTAAAAAAGATAAAAGAGAATTAATTAGAATTGTAAAAAATAAGAATGGTGAAATTAGTATAGACAAACTTGGAAAGATGCGGTGGAAGAGGAGCATACTTATGTAATAATGTAGAATGTCTTGAAAGGTTAGTAAAAAGTAAAAGACTTGAAAGAGTATTTGAAATTAAGATAGATAAAGACATATATGAAAAATTAAGAGGTGTAATGATTGACAAACAATAAAGTAATGGGATTAATAGGGTTATGTGCAAAAGCAGGAAAATTAACATATGGTACAGATGCATGTATAGAGTTAATACAAAAGAAAAAAGCAAAGTTAATAATTGTAGCACAAAATGCAGCAGAAAGAACAAAGAAAAATATGAAGTTTATATGTGATAATAATAAAGTTAATATTTGCTTTTATGGAGAAATAGAAGATTTAAGTCATTCAATAGGGAAGCAAAATAAGGCAGTAATAGGGATAAGGGAAGTAAATTTTGCAAATCAAATATTGAAAATAATTAATGGGGGTGAAATTATTGGGTAAGATAAAAATACATGAAATAGCAAAAAAATTAGGCTTAACCAGTA
>CATKFT010000292.1 GCA_949747745.1 uncultured Clostridia bacterium | reverse complement strand
ATATTCATTTTTTAGTTTAAAGGTAACATTTTTCTTTCTTTTTATTAGTATATATCTATAATAAAAAAATATATACTAAATATATTGTAGTATCCGATAGAAATTTTAAACTTTTTTTGCTTTTTACAAAATTATAAGCATATAGCATTCAAAAATAATTATCTTCGAATTCTATATGCTTTTTTTGCAGTCATTTTACTTTTTTTATTTCTAAAATTACTTGAAGCACACTACTTTTAGTTAATGTAAATAAGTGAAGTATATCCAAATACCTACTGTATTTTCATTGCCATTTTACCTAAAATTGCGATACCTTGGTACATTATATATGAAACTACAGCAAGTATTATTACACTTGTCATAACAAGGTCAAGCTGAAATACTTGCCCTCCATAAACTATTAAATACCCAAGTCCTGCTTTAGATACCAAAAATTCTCCTGTTATAACACCAACTAAAGTTAAACCTATATTTACTTTTAAAGAATTTATAAAAGTAGAAATATTTGATGGAATTACAATTTTAGTTAATATTTGTAATTTATTTGCATTAAATGTTTTTGCCATTTTTAGTAGCTCTTTATCTGTATTTATAAAGCCATTTAAAATTTCTAATACTGTAACTATTAGTGAAATTGCAAGTGCCATTGTAATTATGGCTCCCATGCCTGCTCCTACCCATATTATTATTATTGGTCCTAATGCAATTTTAGGTAAACTGTTTAGTATTACTAAAAATGGATCTGCTACACGTGATAAAAATTTAGACCACCATAGACTTATTGCAATTAGTACTCCTAATACTATTCCACTTACAAATCCTATTAGTGTTTCAAAACATGTAACTCCTAAATGCTTAATTAAATCATTTCCGAGATAGGTTAAGAAATGTTTTTACAATTCTTGATGGTTGGCTTGTTATAAAACTATCTATTATACCAATATTTGCAAGTACTTCCCATATAATAATAAACCCTACAACAATTAGTATTTGTACTGTAAATACTGCTATTTTATTTCTTCTTTGTTTTCTTAAGTATTTTTTTCTATCCTCAGATATTTTTTTATCCATGTATATCAAGCTCCTTCCACAAGCAGTCAAAATATTCACTAAATTTAGGGCTTTTTCTACAATTTAATGGGTCTCTATTTTTCATTTCAAATTCTATATCATATATTGTTTTGACTTCTGTAGGTCTAGTTGTTAAAACTACTACTCTATCTGACATACTTATTGCTTCTGATATATCATGTGTAACCATTATAGTTGTAATTTTTTCGTTTTTTAGTATTTTGTATATATCTTTTGTTACCATTAGTCTTGTTTGATAATCTAATGCTGAAAAAGCTTCATCTAGTAATAATATTCTTGGTTTTATTGCGAGTGTTCTAATAAGTGCTACCCTTTGTCTCATTCCTCCTGATAATTGTGAAGGGTATTTATTTTTGAATTCATATATATTGTATTTTTTTAATAATTCATTTACATAGGCTTTATTTTCTTCGTTTATTATTCCGTTTAATCTCTAATCCAAATAAAATATTTTTGTAAATTGTTCTCCATTCTAGTAAACTGTCTTTTTGTAGCATATATCCTATTTTATCTGATACTTTGTCTATTTTTTCATTTTCTATATAAACATTTCCTGATGTTTTTTCTTCTAAGCCTGCTATAATGGAAAGCAGAGTGGATTTTCCACATCCGACTTGGTCCAATTATACTAATAAATTCACCATCTTTAACAGAAAAACTAACATCTTTTATGGCTTCTAATTCCCCATTTTTTGCCTGATATTTTTTACTTACATTTTCAATTTTTAATACCTCTTTCATCTTTTCCTCCTTTAACACCTATTTATTTATAGTATATTCTTTTATTTACAAAATGGTTAAACTTATATTTTGAGTTTGCAAATTATAGAAAGAAAGTACTTTAATTAGGTATTAAAAAAACATAAAAGCTTGAACTTTTTTTAATATTCAAGCTTTTATGTTTTTTTAATTTTAGTTATTTTTACATTAATTATTTATATTTTTTATTCTTTTAATTGCTTCTTTCGTATCTTCTTTTGTTCCAAATGCTGTTAATCTAAAATATCCTTCCCCACTTGGTCCAAAACCAACACCTGGTGTTCCTACTACATTTGCTGTTTCTAATAAATAATCAAAAAATTCCCATGATGTATATCCGTTTGGTACTTTTAACCAAATATATGGTGCATTTTTTCCACCAAATACTTCATATCCTGCTTCTTTTAATCCTTCTAATATAATTTTTGCATTTTCTAAGTAGTAATTTATATTTTCTTTTATTTCTTCCATACCTTCTTTAGAATAAACTGCTTCTGCTGCTTTTTGCATTATGTATGAAACACCATTGAATTTTGTGCATTGTCTTCTATTCCATAGTTTGTTTAAACTTATCTCTTCATTTTCTTTTGTATATCCTTTTAGTTCTTTTGGAATTACAGTGTATGCACATCTTAATCCTGTAAAACCTGCTGTTTTTGAAAAACTTCTGAATTCTATTGCTACTTCTTTTGCTCCTTCAATTTCATATATACTATGTGGTATGTTTTCTTCCCTAATAAATGCTTCATATGCTGAATCAAATAGTATTATTGATTTATTTTCTTTTGCATATTTTACCCATTTTTCTAGTTGTTCTTTTGTTAATACTGTTCCGAGTTGGGTTGTTTGGAAAACATAAATATATCATATCTGGTTTTTTAATTGGTAATTTGGGTACAAAATTGTTTTGTGCATCTGATTTCATGTAGATTATTTCATCATATATGTTTTTATCTTCTTTATATTGCCCTGCTCTTCCTGCCATTATGTTTGTATCTAAGTATACTGGATAAACTGGATCTTGAATTGCTACTGTGTTTTCTTTACTAAATAATTCTCCTATATTTCCTGTATCGCATTTTGCCCCATCTGATATGAATATTTCATCTTTTGATATATTTACTCCTCTTTTTTTATAATCATATTCTACTATTTTTTCTCTTAAAAAGTCATATCCTTGTTCTGGTCCATACCCTCTAAAAGTTTCTTTTTTACTCATTTCGTCTGTTGCATTATGTATTGCTTTTATTATTGTTGGTACTATTGGTTTTGTTACATCTCCTATGCCTAATTTTATTATTTTTTTGTCTGGATTTTTATTTACATAGTCTGATACTTTTTTTGCTATTGTTGAAAATAGATAGCTATCTTGTAGTTTTAAATAGTTTTCATTTATATTAATCATATTTTTCTCTTCTTTCTTTAATTTTAATATTTTCTTTTTCAGTCTGCTTCTATGAAGTAATATATTTGATTTTCTTCATAGAAGCTTCTAAACGCTCACGGGGATTCTTCCCCCTCCTCCTGGCTGTTCAGCCTCCGTTACAAAAATGAAATTATTACTTCTTTCGTGCTAGTTTATGCTATGTTTATTCTTCTAGTTCTCCTTCAAAGACTGTTCTTGCTGGTCCTGTCATATAGATGTGGTTATTTTCTTTATTCCATTTTATTCTTAGGTCTCCTCCTAATAATTTTACTGTTACTTCACTTTTTGTATATCCATTTAATACTGTGCTTACTGCTACTGCACAAGCTCCTGTTCCACATGCTAGAGTTTCTCCTGTTCCTCTTTCCCATACCCTCATTTTTACTGTATTTTCATCAATTATTTCTATAAATTCTATGTTTGCTTTTTTAGGAAAATGTGTATCTATTTCTAAAATTTTGCCATATTTTTCTACTTCAAAGTTTTCTACATTTTCTACTATTGTTATTGCATGTGGGTTACCCATAGATACACAGGTAAATTTGAAATTTTCTTCTAATACAGATATTAATAAATTTTTTACTGGATTTTCACAGGATTTAACTGGAATTTGGGTTGGTTCTAAAATTGGTTCTCCCATATCTACTGTTACAGTATCAACTTTGTCATCTTTTAGGTGCAATTCTAATGTTTTTATTCCTGCCAATGTTTCTATTTTTATGTTTTTGTTTTTAGTTAATCCTTTGTCATAAACAAATTTCCCAACACACCTAATTCCATTTCCACACATACCAGCTTCTGAACCATCAGAATTAAACATCCTCATTTTGAAATCACAAATTTCACTTTTGCAAATTAAAATTAAACCATCTGAACCAATGCCAAAATGTCTGTTACTAACAAATTTAGCTAGAGATTCTATATCTTCTGGTTCTCCACTTTCTGTGCAGTCCATATAGACATAGTCATTCCCTAGCCCTTGCATTTTTGTAAATTTTTTCATAATTATCACCTCGTAAGGTATATATATAGTAAAACATATTTATATTTCACTTTTTTAAATTCTATCATATGTTTTTTGTTTTGTAAATATTTTATATTACACTTACCAAATCTCCGGAGAATTTCATCGATTATTACAAATTTTAATATTTGATGAAATTCCCCTGACAAATCTCTTGTATATATTGTACTTATATGATACTATATAGACAGTTAATTATAAAGGAGGACGGATTTATGGGATGGATTGTACTTGTTATTGTTATATTACTGATTCTATTTATTATTAGTATATATAATGGTCTAGTTATGGCACGACAAAAAGTAAAAAATGCTTGGAGTCAAATTGATGTTATGTTACAAAGAAGATTTGATTTAATTCCTAATTTTGTTGAAACTGTAAAAGGATATATGAAACATGAAGAGGGTACTTTTACTAAAATTTCTGAACTTAGAACTTCTTGGGCAAATGCAAAAACTGTAGGTGAAAAAGCTGAACTTGATAATCAATTATCTGGTACTTTAAAAACTATTATGTCAGTTTCTGAAAATTATCCTGAATTAAAGGCTAATACAAATTTTCTTAAATTACAAGAAGAACTTCAAAATACAGAAAATAAGCTTTCTTTTTCAAGGCAATTTTATAATGATACTGCTACTATGTATAATACTAAATTAGAAGTTATACCTTCTAATATTGTTGCTTCTATGTTTCATTTTGAACCTGCTGAAATGTTTAAAGTTGATTCAGATGATGCTAGGAAAAATGTGAAAGTTGATTTTGGAAATTAAACTATTATAATAAAATTTTATACAAAAAGTCTCCTTTAGTGTGGAGATTTGGTTCTATTATAAATGTGGTTGTATAAAAAATGTTGGGGTAGGTTAAATATCCTCAACATTTTTTATAAGAATTTTACTTTTTGGGATTTTTTATATTTGATATCAATTTATTATATCAGTTCTTTCCTAATTTCTTTATTATGTTATATAATTCTTAATATATTGCAAGCATTTTCATATGTAATTTTTGCTATTTTCTCTATTTCTATTTCTTTTACTAATGAAATTTTTTCTGCTACATATTTTACATTCCTTGAGTCATTCCTTGTTCCTCTATGTGGTTCTGGTGCAAGATATGGACTGTCTGTTTCTATTAATATTCTATTTAATGGTACCATATTTATTATTTCTTCTGCATTTTTTGAATTTTTAAATGTTATAGGTCCTGCAAAAGATATGTAAAAGTCTAATTTTATGGCTTCTTTTATTAGTTCTTTATTTAATGGACAACAATGAAATACACCTTTTTTATTAACAGGATTTTTCTTTAATACTTCTATTGTGTCCATTACTGCCTCTCTTGTGTGTATTACTATTGGTAAATTTAGTTTATTTGCTAATTTTATTTGCTCTATAAATGCATATTGTTGCAATTCTTTATTTTCTTTATTCCAATAATAGTCTAAGCCTATTTCCCCAATTCCAACTACCTTTTTGTTATTTGCAATAATTTCAATTTGTTTTATTTCTTGTTTTATCTTTTCCACATTTTTTTCAATATCATTTGGAGAAATTCCACAAACTGTATATATTTGTGGATATGTTCCTGCAAGCTGTAATGCCCTTTTTGAAGATTCTACATTATATCCCGCACTAATTAATTTAGTTACACCTGATGCAAATATTTGCTGTATCAATTCTTCTCTATCTTCATTAAATTTTTCGTCATCTAGATGACAGTGTGAGTCGAATAACTGCATTATAATTTCATTCCTTCCTTATTTGCTTTATACTAATTTTCAACCTATATTATTAAAATTTACTATATATCTATTTACATATAATATTTTGTTCATCTGTTGCCTACAAAAATGGGCATAATTTTTAAAATACACATACAACATTTGCTACTGCATATTGTTTACAATGTGATATGCTTATATCGCACTCTTTTAGTTCTGGTAAGTTTATATTTATAAAGTTCACTTTTGGTCTACCATTTTCTTTATTAATTAGTTCTATGTTTTTCCAGTCTATTTCATACTTGTTTTCTAGGTGTCCTGATATTGCTTTAAATACCGCTTCTTTTGCTGCAAATCTTGCTGCATAGTGTTGATATTTTACTTTGTTTTTGCTTTCACAATATTGTATTTCTTTTTTAGTATATATTCTTTCTAAAAATTTATCTTGTAAAGTTTCTATTGATTCTTTTATTCTGTCTATTTCTATTATATCTGTTCCACAACTTATATTCATTTCTATTCTCCTTTTAGCTTACTTTATAAATTTCTTTTTAATCTTGTTTTAATATTAATGAAAAGTCCCCTTTATTTAAAGGGGATGCCACTCTATTAATGTGACTATTTATTTATTTTAGTGTATATGGCTTTTACATCATTTTTAATAATGCTATAAAATTTACTATATTTAATGTTAATGATACTGCAAGTATTATTAATATTATTTTGTTTATTTTACTTGTTTTTTCTATATTTAGTTCTTTGTATGCTATATCAAATTTGTTTTTTATATTATTATATATTTTTTCTATTTCTGATACATGTCTTGCTTTTTTATATAATTTTGAACCTATATCATCAGTTGTTATCTCTTGTATCCATATTTCTTTTGTAAATTTTATAAATTTTTGTTTCGCAAGTTTTGCTTTTTCTTTTACTGCTATTTCATTTTCTAATTTTTTTAAGTATAATTTCTGATATTGTACTAGTAAATATGTATATAAGTGTTGGTTCTCATATACATGTGGAAGTACTGTATAGTTATGTATATCTATGCTTGATGTAAGTAATGCTATTCCTTCTTTTGTAAAACCTGTTTGTATAAAGTTCCATTTTGAAAGTATTTCCATATGCTTTTTATTAAAGTTTGATTTGTAAGAACTTGGAAATATATTTGCATATTTTTCAAATTCAAATTCTATGTTGGAAAAGTCTTTTGTTTCATTCCAATCAGCTTGGTCTATACATGTATATGCATATGTTAAAAACCTATTTGTATTTATATCTAATTTTTTGGCATCTTGTACATTTCCTGTAAATTCTTTTATTAAATCATTTAGCTTTTTTACATCACTAAAGTCTGTAGTTTGAAGACGTATGTTTTCATATTTTTTTAGCTCTTTTAATTCTGAGTATATATCTCTAAATTTGTAATTAAAGTTTAATACATCACTGAAATTTTGGCTATCTTCTATATTTGTTTTTATTAGCAAAAAGCAAATTCCTGTGTTAAAACATACTATTTCTATTTTTTGAATTTTGAAAAATATTCCTTCCTCTTCTCCTGCTTTTCCTTGAAACTCATTTGCTAAGTTGTATTCAAACATTGTACAATTTTGTTTTGCAAGTATGTTTGATTGCATTTCTTTTTTGAAGTCTTTAAAATTTCTTATCTTTTCCTTAGTCCAACTAAAATCTTGGAACATAAATTCTTTTATACTTGGTAGGAAGTATGTATATATATCTAAATCCTTTTCTTTTTCAAAAAAATGTATATTTATATTTTTATTACTTAATAATTTATATATATATTTATCATATTTATTTTCATTTATTATATATGGGTATATAAAATATGTATACTGATATTTTGTCTTTAGTTCCATTTTTATTCCACCTTTTCTATATGTAGATTTTATAAAATGGTTCTTTTATGTTTTAGAACCCCCAGTCAAGCTTCGCTTGACTGCCCCCCTTTACTTAAGGGGCCTTTATAATAGTAATTTCTTCGAAGATTTACCCCTCCTTTATTTAAGGGAGGTAGTAGCCTGTAGGGCTGATAGAGGGTTATTAAAGCTTCTTATAGCAATATATACCTTTGAATAGTTACTATTTTTATATTTAAACATCTGTGAATACTATAAGTTTAGATTTCATTTATTTTATTTTGCATTGTTTTATTTAAATATCTGTGTAGTAGTATGAGTTTAGGTCTTCTGCTAAATGCCATTTTCCTATAAAATCTATTATTACATTATTTTCTAATGTATATCCTTTTTCTTCTACTATTTTTCCATCTTTATCTATTGCCATCCATTTTCCATCTTTTTTTACTCCTGCATATCCAAAACTGTTTTGTTCTGTTCCATCTTCATATATATAATCTACTATTTTGTTTCCTTGTTTATCTATATATCCATATTTTCCATCTTTTTTGTCTAGGAATATTGTATTTTGTGTTAATGCTTCCCATGGTTTTATTTCTTCTAATTTGAAATTATAGTATTTGATTTGGTCTTCTATTCTCATTTTTATATATGTTTTTTCATTGTTTATTTCTGCTACTATTCCTTCTAGTTTATTTTCTAATTTGTCATTTAATATTTCTCCGAGTTTCTTTGTTTTCTTTATTTGCTACAATTATTCCTGCTTCTTTTTGGTATTTTATATTTGAGTACTCAAATGGCAAACTTTGGTTATTTTGTGTATCTACTATTCCATATTTGTTATCTTTTTTTGCTATATAATAATTGCCAAATGCATATTGTAAGTCTTGATATTGCTCAGTAATTTTTGTTTCTCCATTTGTATTTATTATGCCATATTTTTTGTCCTTTATATATACTATATCTTCTGCATTTATCTGGGCTACATCGTCAAATTTATTTTCAAGTATTGTTTCTTTGTTTTTGTTTATGGCTTTTATCTTTCCATTTTCTTTTACTATAAAAATACTTGTAGATGATACTTCTTTTATTTCTTCATATGATGGTTCTAATATTACATTTTTGGTGAAGTCTATTAATCCATATTTATTTTCATTATTTATAACTATATATCCATTTTTATAGTTATCTTCTATTCCTCTTATTTCTTTATATTCTACTGGTATTATTATATTTGCTTTATTATCGCATAATCCTACTTTTTCTCCATTTTTTATTATAATACTATTTTTTATTCCTGATAGTGCTTCTATTTTTTCATATTCTGGTTTTAGTATTTCATTTCCTGCATAATCTATTAGTCCGTATTTATCTCCTTTTTTTACTTTTAATACTCCTTCTTCATACCATAGATTATTATTTTTATCTACATTTTCTATTGTTTCTACTAAATCATAGTTCGTGAATTTTTCCTCATTTTTACTATTTAGCACTTTTGTTTTATATGTACCTGTTTCATAGTTTACATCATATGTAATTATAAATAGGTCTGTTTTAGAATTCGGTATTGTTATCATTTCTGTATATTCTGGATTTATTATAATTTTTCCTTCTTCGTCTATTACTCCCCATTTTTCATTTGTATATACTGGAAAATAACTAGTTACTTTTGTTATTACTTCATTACTAGATGTTGTAAGTAGCTTTTTTATTCCTACAATGAACATTATTATAACTACTATTACTAAAATAACTGCTATTACTTTTTTTATGTTTAGTTTTGGCTCTGTGTCATATCTTCTTCCTCTACTCATATTAGCTAACTTTCCTTTCTTTAAAGGTATAAAATTTGATTAAAAGTTTTTGTTATTATCTTTCAAATTCGTTACCTTTAAGACTTATTTTATATATGTTACTATATCACATTTTTACAAAAAAGAAAAGATGCTTTTTAGCATCTTTTTATAAATATTTCATTAATATCTAACAACACATTTTATGGGTCTCATTTCCTATATTATTACATTATAAATATTTATATCTGCCAATTTTAGCATCTTTTTATAAATATTTCACTAATATCTAACAACACATTTTTCGGTTTTCATTTCCTATATTTATTACACTATAAATATTTTATATCTGCCAATTTTAACATCTTTTTATAAATTTTGCAGTTATTACTGTCATATCATCTTTTGCTATTCCATAACCATTATCTATTGCCTCTTTTAATGTTATATCTGCTATTTTTTGTACATTTGTTGTCTCCATATTTTGCAATATATCTCTTACCCATAGTTCTTTATTTTGATATTCCGTGTTTGATTCCATTATTCCATCTGAACACATAAGTAATATATTTCCATCTTCTATGTCTTTATCATATACTACTAAGCTTATGTTCTCTAGTATCCCTGCTGGCATTGATATTGCTTTTATTATTCCGTGTTTCCTTTCTTTCTTTTATGTATGTTGGACATGCTCCATTTTTTATAAATTCTATATTTCCTGCATATAAATCTACTATTGCTATATCTAGTGTTGCAAATGTATCTTCTTCTGTATTTATTGATAATGCTCCATTTATTAGTTCTATTGATGTATCTTTATCAAATCCACTTGAAAGTAGTCTTTGTAACATTTTTATTGCAATTCCACTTGCTTCTTTTGCCTTAATTCCTGTTCCCATTCCATCACTTATTGCAAGTAAGTATTTTCCATCATCCAATTTTAATGTTACATATGAATCTCCTGATACTGGTGAACCTTCTTTTGTTCTTTTTGATATTCCTAACTGCATTGTATACTTATCAACTGATGTATATGTATTCACACACAGGTTTGTTCTTTCTTTAAATCCACATATATTTTTTCCGTATTACTATTTTTTCATTTAATACTTTTGAAAGTATTTTCTCCATTTGTTCTATACTACATCCATTTTTAGGATTTATATCTGTACATGTATTTACATATACCGTTATTATATATCGTCCTGTTTTTTCCCTTTTTATGCTTACATCTTGTAAATCTATTTTTCTTTCTTTTGCAATTTTTATTATTTCTTCTCTTTCTTTTATAAATGTATATTTGTTATCTTCTATTTTTTCTTCTAAGTTTTCAGCAAGTGATGATATTACTTTTGATACTCCATCTAATTGAGTTTTTAAGTTCTTTTTGCTTTCTTCCATTTTTTGCTTCCAAATGAAGTTCACTTTGCTTATTTTATAACTACTATTTATTACTTCTAGTGCCTTTTGTATATCAGTTTCTAGTTTTAAGCTTACTTGTACATCATCAAATCCTATTATATAATTATTATGATTTTCAAATACTTTTAATAGTTCACTTCTTGTTATTGTCCCATCTTGTAATAATATTTTAAATATATCTTCTGCAAGATTTCGTTTTTCTAAATTTTCTAAATCTTCATATAATATATTGTCTTCTAATCCATCTAGATTTAGCAACAATTCTTCTATAAAAATTTTCAGGTTCATTTCTTCTTCTTTTTCGTCTTTTTCTACTACTGTTGCTGCCGCTTCTTTATATGTATCTGCTAGTTCTTGTATTGTTTCAGATACATTGTTTAGTCTATATATCGTTTCCTTTGCTTCTTCTATTGTTCTATTTGCTCCCTCTGGTAATAGCCTTGATTTTCCTATTAAATCTTCAATATCTATAGTTATATTACTAGGTACTAATAATAACCCAAGTGATGCTATTAATATTTCTTTTATGTATAATAAGTTTCCAGTATTTCCATTTGCAACATATTGAATTACTGCATTACCTAAAATAAATCCTACTATTACTCCTGTTTTTCCAAGTTTTGAAAATATTCCTGCAATCATACCTGATAATGCATATGATGCTATTTGCATTGGTTCTATATTGTTTGTTAGTCCTAATATTGTTCCTATTGTAATTCCAGCAGTTGCACCTACTAGTATGCCATTTTTCCATCCTAATATCATAACTATTAATATACTTAATATTGTTCTTATTTCAAAACCATATATACTAAGTTCTCTAAAGCTTGATGCACATATTGCAAGTAATATACTTGCTCCTATTACTTCTTCTATTGCATAAACTTTTTTTATTCCAAATTCATTTATTACTATTATAACATTTGCAAATATTTTATAAAATATGTATGAAGATATTGCTATTCCTACTGATACTATTACATCATATACTAATAATTCTGTAAATATGTTGTTTGCAATTTGAACTAATAGTGTTGATATAAATACAAATTTCCCTAATTTTAATTTTTCATTTTCATATTCTTCATTTTCTTCTGGCTTGAATATTAGCGTCATTACTATAAATATAAGTGATGTTACCAAGTAGTTTAATGCTTGTCCTGTTCCAAGCCCGAGCATATGTACCTATTAGAGTTAATATATATACAATTAATGCTGGAATTTTGTTTGCAAGTACTGCTGCAAACATTGAGATTGCAAATGGACAAATTCCATTTATTCCTGATATTGTAGATATCATAAAGCTTAATATATATAATGCTATTTTTTGTTTTGTAAAAGCATCTTTAAAAAACATTTTTATTTTACTAGTTTTTCCATTATTCTCATCATATTGTTCTTCAATTTCTATATCTTCTTCATTATTAATTCCTGATATATTTTGAAACATTGTTACCAACCACCTCTTACTTTTTTAAATATAGATATCATTTTAATCTCTATTTTTTAAATAGTTTGTCATATTTAGTACTTTATTTAAAAAAGTTTTCTTTTATTTTTGCTATATATATTGTAATTTAGACATATCTATTTCTTTTTTCGACTTTTTCTTTTGTTAGTAACTTATTTACCTTGAATTATTTTATACTATTTTGGCTTTTTTTTCAATTACTTTTTTATAGAAATATGAATAACTTATGATAAGATCACCCTATAAAATTAATTTGTGAAAAATTCACCCATGATATAATGGAGATATGAGAATTTTTATGAATGATAAAGAATAACAAAAAAAGCGGAATAAATTCCGCTTTTTTTGTTATTTTCTAGCATCTAATACAAATTTCTTTATTAATACTATTCCGCCTATTAGAACTAATGCCCCTACAATTCCAATTGTGTAATAAATATATGTTGAACCTGTTGGTGGTGTTATTATAATTGTTCCATCTTGTGGATGTTCATTATCTATATTTCCATTATCGTATGAAACATTTCTGCTTGCTCCTGATGTATCATGCTCTTGTGGTTGTAGTTCTAATTTTTGATTTCCTGGAGTTGCTCCATGATCATATCTTCCTACAGTATTGTCTATTTCAACTAATTCTGTCATATTTGTATATCTTAAATCATCACTAGAATTTTCTGCAGATAATACTTTCTTTAATACAAGTTCAGATGTTACTTTTTCTCCTGGTTTTAGATTTGTTCTTACAAGTGGATTATCCTCTGTTGCTTGTAGTATTACACTTTGTGTAGATAGGTCTATTATTTCATTATTTATAAGTGTGCTATTTGATGCTCTTTGTATTTCATCTTTTCTAACTACTTTCCATAATGCTTTTCCATTTAATTTGTTATCTTCTACATCAAAGTTTAAGTTATTTGCCACATAGTTTATAATTCCTTTTGCCCTTGTTGTTCCTGTGTTATTTTCACTATTATTTGTTACTGTTAGATAATATGTTACTTCTAGTTTAGCTCCACTTAATAGTTCATCATCCATTATAATGTTTATTTGCTCGTTTTTATCATATTTATCTATTTCTCCATTTGCAATCCATTGTAAATTATTTATTTCTTTATCTGTATCAAATAATACTGTTCCATCTGCTAATGTTACTTTAATGTTTTTTACATCTTGGTCTAGTGTTACTTCAGATTTTGGTCTTTCTACTAATCCAAAGTCTAAACCTTTAATTGCATGTGTATATTTTTTATTACCTGTTACTACTTTGGTTGCATATTCTACTTCAACTTCCATTAAAGGTGTATACGCGTAACGGTATGTTCTTCTTTCTAATTCATTTGCAAGTTTTCTATTATCTTCTTTAGAAATATGGCTTGGTTGTGTAGCTTCGTATGATTTAAATACTTCTGCTTTATGGTTTGTTATTTCCCTTCCATACTCTGCTTTAGAATATTGTATAACTTGATTTGTTCTATAAGCGTCATCTCTTGCATCTGATAAGTTGTCAGCTATTGTATACCAGTAGTTTCCATCTGCGTATTTATCTATTAGTGTAGTATCTTTAATACTTACTGCTGATTCTTCTGCATTTCTGTTTGCATTGTTATTATTATATTTTGTAACTAATGCTTGATCTGTTTTGTAATTTACTGTGCTTATTGATGCATCTGCCTTTTTACCAAATTTTGTAGATTGATAATCTTGCCCATTATATGATTTATCATTTAGTCCTTTATAATATTTAGATGTTTTCATCATTGCTGTTTTATCATATAGCCCATATGTATATCTTACTGTATAGTTTCCTGGTAAAAATCCTGTAAATCCATACCATCCAGCAGCATTTGTTGTAGTTGTTGCACGTACATGCATCTCACCATTTTTAATTTCTACTAGTTCTACTATTACACCATTTATACCTTTTTCACTAGCTTCTATTTTTCCATTTCCTTCTCTTGTCTGTTTTGTGTATACATTAGAATTTTTACCTGTTGAATCTTCAAATACTTTACCTTCTACAGTTCTTGATTCTGATATTTTGTAAATCATTACTGGTGCACGACTTGTATCATCTTCATACATATCTCTTATATTTGGATATTTTGTTATATTTTCTTGTGATAATGATGCAATATTTGATATGTTTAAATTTCCTGGTTTAGAGTCTATATCTATTAATCCTGGTGTTCCACTTCCTGTTTTTGCATTATATGTTTTATAACCATTTATTTCTGCTAGGTTCATTGTATTTAAAGTTTGATTATTTAATAATTTTCCACTTAATAATGTTCCTGCATCATTTGCTGATCCTAATAATTGCAATTTAACATAGATATATTGTTCTTCATTTGCACCTAACCTTGTTTCTTGATTTGGTCTTAAATAAACTGTTGTATATGCTCCTTTATTTGATTTGTATTGTGTATTTGCTTGATATTTTGATGTATCATATTTTGTTACGTCTCCAGTTTTTCTTCCATTTGCATCTCCTACATAGCTTTCTACAAATTTATAGTTTGGATCAAAGTAATCTACTATTTCTGTAATTGCTCCTGTTACCCCAGATTGGTTTTTAATTGCTATTTTATAAGTTACATATACTTTTAATCTATCTGCTTTATTTTGTCCATCTTGTTTTAAGTTATTATAATTATCATTTACTTGATAGTTTCCATTTACTTTTCCTGTTACATTAGAATTGTAATTTGAGCTTTGTCCATTTGCTACTTCTTCTGATCTCATATTTATATCATATGAATCGTTTTCTATTCCCCTTGTTCTTAATGCATTAACATATGGATATGAATTTTGATAAGCTCCTCTTAATCCATTTAAATAGTCATTTTCGCTTATTCCTACAGTAAATGTTCCATTTTGTTTTCTTGAATCATAATTATAAGTTTCTGTTTTTCCATTAATTTGTACATCTGCTTTTAATACATCTTTATATAATGCTAAATCGAATGTTGGTCTTTCTTTAATTCCAAGGTTTACATGTAATTGATTGTATTGTCCTGTATATATAGAATAATATTGCACTCCATCTATT
>CATKFT010000291.1 GCA_949747745.1 uncultured Clostridia bacterium | reverse complement strand
TGAGATTTATATTATAATATTACCCAGGAAGTGAAAGTTTATGTTAAAAGAATTTAAAGAATTTATTTCAAGAGGAAATGTTCTTGATATGGCAGTTGGGGTTATTATTGGAGGAGCATTTTGTAAGATTGTAACATCTGTTGTAAATGATTTGTTGATGCCATTAATTGGTATTGTATTAGGTGGTTTAGATTTTTCTAATTTATCATTTGAAATTGGCTCAGCAAAAATTTTATATGGTTCTTTTATTCAAAATGTAGTAGATTTTTTGATTGTAGCAGCTTGTATATTTATTCTTATGAAAATTATCAATAAGTTTACTCATAAAGAAAAGAAAAAGGAGGAGAAAACTGCTCCAGTAAAGCCAGTTGATATCGTGTTGTTAGAAGAAATTAGAGATTTATTAAAAGAAACAAAGAAAGCAAAGAAAACAGCGAAATAATCGCTGTTTTTTATATAAATAGTAAAGAAGAAATATACATTGCTATAGTCGCAATTAATAAAAGAATAACTCCAATTTTTTTAAAATTAATATTTATAGATTTTTTTGATTTTTTCTTTTCTTTGGCCATAAAATCACCTCATATATGTATTATAATATAATTTCTTTATTTTTGGAATATCTTTTTTTTGTTTTCATATGCTTAACTGAGGTGGAATCTATGAAGAAAGAAATGGACAAGTTAAAAAGTAAAATTAAAACAAGTAAAAAGTTCACCATATTTTTAGCTGTATTATTATTAGTAGGAGTTATATCTGGCACTTTATTTATTACCATATTATCTTCCACGGATAAGTCTTTGGTTAGGGAATATTTAAATTCTTATATGTCAAGTATAGAGAAAGATAAAATAAATTATTTGCCTCTTTTTTGCAATTCTTTTTTTAAAGAGTTTTTAGTAGCTGGCGTTATTTGGTTACTTGGAATTTCTATTGTTGGAATTCCTGCAATTTTATTTCTATTTTTTAAAGAAGCATTTGTGTTGGGATTTTCAATAGGTAGTTTGTTATTTGTTTATAAAGGAAGAGGTTTGTTATATGCATTATTTTATATCTTTCCCTGTCAAATTTTAAATGTGATTGCATATGGGCTATTATTGACATATGCCCTTTCAGTTTCAATGAAGATGATAGAAGCAGTTTTTAAACATAAAACTTTAGATTTTAAAACAATTATGAGTAAATATTCAAAAATATTAGGGATTGTGTTGTTATTATTTCTGGTAAGTTCGTTGTTAGAAACTTTTTTACTTCCAAACATTTTAAAGTGGATATTATCATTTTTTAAATAAGTAGTAAATGGAAAAAATTAATGATATAATATGTTTGGTGAGTTTTATGAAAAAAGTTGTCATTGGAATGAGTGGTGGAGTAGATAGCAGTGTAGCAGCCATTTTATTAAAACAACAAGGTTATGAAGTTATTGGCTTATTTATGAGAAATTGGGATGCTGCTTTAAATAATGATATTTTAGGAAATCCAACTTTAGAGGAACACATTTGTCCTCAAGAACAGGATTATAATGATGCTTTAAAAGTATGTGAACAAATTGGAATCCCATTACAACGTATTGATTTTGTAAAGGAATATTGGGATTATGTATTTACTTATTTTCTAGAAGAGTTGAAGCTGGGAAGAACTCCAAATCCAGATATCATGTGTAACAAATATATTAAGTTTGATATGTTTGTGAAAGAAGCAGAAAAGTTTGGGGCAGATTATATTGCTACTGGTCATTATGCCAGAATTTTAGATGGGAAACTAATGAAAGCAGTTGACCATAATAAAGACCAAACATACTTTTTGTCTCAATTATCAAAAAAGCAACTTTCAAATGTTTTGTTTCCAATCGGAGAATTGGAAAAAAGAGATGTTCGTAAGATTGCTGATGAGTTTGGATTAATAACTGCTGCTAAAAAAGATTCTACAGGAATATGTTTCATTGGGGAACGTAATTTTACTAAGTTTCTAGAAAATTATTTACCAAATATTCCAGGAGATATTATAGATATTGAAACAAATAAAGTAATAGGAAAACATATTGGATTAATGTATTATACAATCGGACAACGGAAAGGGCTTCATTTAGGCGGAAATCATGATAGAGTGTTTGTAGTTGGAAAAGATTTATCAAAAAAGGTTTTGTATGTGGCACATGGAGATGATAATTCGTATCTGATTAGTGACAGTGCAATTATAGATACTGTGAATTGGATAGGTGAAGAAAGACCAAAGAACTGTCTAGCTAAGTTTCGTTATCGTCAGCCAGATAATTCAGTAGAAATGGAATATCTTGATGAAAATCATATTTTGGTTAAGTACTCGCAAGGAATAAAAGCAGTTACTCCAGGACAAGCATGTGTTTTTTATAATGAAAAAGGGGAATGTCTTGGTGGTGGACTTATTAAAGAAGTAAGAAAAAATGGAGACAAACTTTGGTATTTATAAAGTAGGGGAGGTGATTGTCACTTTCTCTACTCTTTTTTGATTTTTATACTTTTTGTTTACACTTGACATTTGACACAAAAGTGATAAAATGATAATAGGAGGGTTGATATAATGAACAGATTAAATGAAATCTTGCATGAATTAGGAATATCAAAAGTAAAATTAGCTAAATTCTTAGGAGTTTCTAGACAAATGATTTATAATTATTTGGAGTTAGATGATATCAATAAATGGCCAAAAGACAAAAAAGTGTTATTATTGAATTTACTTGGAATTAAATCTCCAGAAGAATTAGAGAATATAAAAGTAGACACAGACTATATTATGGATGTAGAAGCTCGAATCAACAATTTATTTGAAAGTACGCAAAAAAATATTGCAAATGAAACAAATTCTATCTATAATGGATTAAATAAAAGGCAAAAAGAAGTTATGGTAAACATTGTTGATTTGATGAAAGAACGCTTGGAAGATGATAAAGATGATGAAGCATATTATACTTTTAAATATTTGTACCATTTTCTACAGTCTTTAGATACCTCAAAAGAATTAAAATATGTTTTAGCATATGTTGCTAAAGCAACAGGATTTGTAAAACCATTAGAGTTTGTATTTGAAGAAAATGAACAATTTATTTTTGAAAGTATCTTGTTCTCTGCTTTCACGTTATATAATGGGGGAGGGGCTTCTAAAACTAAAATAGCAGAAACTCATAGACGTTTTGTAGCTCAAATTGAACATAAAAATGAAGAAAGAATGAGTCGTACTTTAGAATTAAATACAATTAAAGTTCAGGCTTTAAAAGAACTTGGATATACAGAAATTAATGAAAAAAATGCAGCAGAAATATTTGAAAAAATTGCTGAAATTCAGTCAAGAAAAGTTGGGCAATAAATACTACATTTGGTAGTATTTTTTTATGTTACTTCCCCTACTTTATTTTTTAAGTTTTAATAGTAGAGTAGTAGGTTAATTTTAACGCCAAAAACGATTAGCAGATGATAGATTATAAAGTGAAAACGCTTAAAATGAAGTTATATAAAATAATAATTTCAGTATAATTATTGATATTTCTTTTCAATATAATATAAACATTTAGTTTGAAAAATGTTGTTGTTTAAGTGGTTGTTATATATATTATTAAATAATATACATTATAATATACGTTATTTATCAATTAGCTTTTTATATTTTTAACAACGCATCTAACTTTCTATAATGTATATTATGTTAACTTCTTTTAAATGGAAAAGAAAATAGCTATTTATATTGAGATAATTTA
>CATKFT010000290.1 GCA_949747745.1 uncultured Clostridia bacterium | reverse complement strand
TCTAATCACTCTAGTGATGATATTTGGTATCTTATTACCAATGATGATACTCGTTATGCTTCTCTTAATTATTCTTGTCGCTTCGGTTCTATTGAATGTATTTTTAAGTCTCAGAAATCTAATCGGTTTCAGGCTTGAATCTACTAACACTCAAAAAATCGAACATTTTATTTCTATGTTTACTGTCATGTGTATTGCTCTTGTTTGGCTAACTATTATTGGCGTTGACTACTCTAAGAATCAATCTCATGCTCGCATTAAGATTCTTTTATTATATAGTATGTCTTTTTTCCTTTTCCAATACTTTCTATTTTGTTTTGCTCTTTCAAACTCTTTAAAGCGTGTTTTACTTGACCTTCTGTTAATTCCAAATCTTCTATAATATATTTTTTAGATACTTTCTCATTTTCTCTAATATATTCTAAAATTAAACTTTTCGGATTTTTTCGGATGTTTTTCGGATGTTTTTCGGATGTTTCATCCGAATATAACCTGCTATAAAAGGTAACACAAAATATATCATCAAATAATTCTATTTTAGGTTGCTTTTCATCATCTTTATATGCTTGAAATATTTTTGCAATTCCACTTCCTCTGCGTTCCATAAAATCCAATCTTGAAAAAATGTCACAAATAAGCTGATTTCTTCTTGTACTAGTTGGTTTTTTCAAAAAATCCTCTAGCTTTCTTCTACTTTCTAATCCTCCACAAGAAATAATTTCAATTCTATCATTATAAAATCCAACTTCAATATTTGTTCCTCTCATAAGGTATTGTCTATGTGCTTCTGCATTTATTAAAGCTTCTCTTAAAGCATCTAAATCATATTCTGGAATTTCCTTTCTTGCTAGTTTTCCCTCTTTAATCCATCCATTTGACATATGTTTTTTTATAAATTCCATAGAATTATCAATTTGCTCTAGAATACTTCCATAATACTCAATATCATCTTTAGCTGAAATCTTTTCTAATCCATTCCATCTAGTACATGCAACAAATGAGCCTACAACTGGATTTTGGTCTGATAATAGAAGTGCTGCATTAGATAGTTTAGTATCTTTTAGCAGATTAAAAGATACTAAACTATCTTTATCTATATCATAACCTTTTATATTTTTGAAATACTTTTTTAAACTTTCAAAAGTAAAATCTTTATAAACGTTATTTGAAATTTGTTCATCCCAACCTATATTTTTTCCTCTTAAAATAAGTTCATTCAATTCTGTACTATTTGTTTCACAATCTTGGTCACATTTTCTTATATATGAAGTTCTCGTACCTTTATTAACATAGTAATATGGAGTATGTTGTCCTGGTATTACTTTTACAACTATCAGTTTTTTACCTTCTACATCTACAATATCTACTGTTGGTATAATACTTGGATCAATTCGTGTTTTTATTCTATTTGAAACTTCTTCATAAGATTTCTTTATATCTTTCACTCCAACAATTTTTTTAGTTCCATCTTCTATTCCAAATATTATATATCC
>CATKFT010000289.1 GCA_949747745.1 uncultured Clostridia bacterium | reverse complement strand
TAATAAAAATATTTTCAACAAAATTTGATTTAATTTTTATATTTCATTTATTTTTCACATACATTTCACAAAACTATTGTATTATAAATCCAGTATAAGTTATACTATTTATATAGTTTAGAATAAAAAACTTTGTACATGAAAATTAAAAATTAAATCTTAATATTATAGGTTTATAGGTATAACCTTATTTTAAAAACCTAAATATATTTTAAAGGATGAATTTAGTTTGAAAGAAATTAAAAATTTTTCATTACTATGTGTGCCTTTAGAGTGAAACAAGAAAGGATTGAATTTTAATATGGATGATAATTCAAATAACAAAACTACATATGAAGTAGTCAATTTTTCTACTAAAGAAAAAAATAAAGGAAATACTAGCTTTTCAAAAAGTATTTTACTACCATTTTTTTCAGGCATACTTGGTACTTCTCTTGTTATAGGTACTTGTTTTGGTGTTCCACAAATTCGTGAAAAAATTATTGGTAACAGTTCTACTTTAGTTAATACTTCAACCTCTCGGTACTAACAGCAATACAGCATCTGGCACATTAACACAAGTTTCTTTATCTGATTATTCAAATACAGGTGTTAATGTAGCACAAAAAGTACGTCCATCTATTGTTGGAATTACTGTAGAATATTCTATAAATTCAATTTTCACAAGAAATGGTACATCTACTGCTAGTGGTTCTCGGTATTATTATGAGTGAAGATGGTTACATTCTAACAAATAATCACATTGTTAACTCTGGCTCTACTAGTTCATTTTATGAAGTAGCAAAAGCAAATAAAGTAACTGTTTATTTATATAATGATGAAACTCCATATGAAGCTAAAATTATTGGTACAGATGAACAAACAGACCTTGCAGTTATAAAAATAGAAAAGACTGGTTTACCAGCTGCTGAAATTGGTGATTCTGATTTAGTAAAAGTTGGAGAATTTTCAATGGCAATTGGTAATCCACTTGGAATGCAAAGCAGTGTAACTGGTGGTATG
Organism: uncultured Clostridia bacterium; assembly: GCA_949747745.1. The sequence goes on along the minus strand of CATKFT010000289.1, from coordinate 2,796 downwards.
ATTAGTGCTGTTAATAGAGAAGTTACAGATTCTGATGGAAAAAAATATACTTTAATACAAACAGATGCTGCTATTAACTCTGGGAACAGTGGTGGTGCATTAGTAAATGCTGAAGGAAAAGTTATTGGTATTAATACTTTAAAACTTTCTGGAACAGGTATTGAGGGTATGGGATTTGCTATTCCTATAAATTCAACTATTAATATTTATGAACAACTAATTCAATATAATAAAGTAAAAAGACCTTACATGGGAATTACAGGAATTGATTTAGATGAAAAAACTGCTGAATATAATAAATTAGTAGTTGGTATATATGTAAAAGCAATTGATGATTTTTCTAGCGCTGAGAAAGCTGGAATTAAAGTTGGTGACGTAATTATAGAGGCTGACGGCAAAAAAATTGCTACTATGGATGAACTAAATGAAATAAAAAATGCTCATAAAATTGGTGACGAAATTACATTAAAGGTAAATAGAAATGGAAATGAAGTTTCTATAACACTAACTCTTGCAGAACAACCATAATAAAAAATAACATTTCAATATTAAAATACAGATTATCTTTTAATAACAATAAATAAGTAGACTATTTATTACATGGAAATAAATTTACTGGTACTACAAAATCAAAAATGGTAGAAAAAAGTAAACTATATTATTACAAAGATATAATCCATCAATTATATCTTTGTACTTTTATTAAAATAGAGAATATTTTTCTTTATACGATTATAAAAATATTCTCTATTTTTTAATGCCAATTTTCAAAAAATCCTATATAGTGCTATTTTTAAAATATATTAATTTTTCATTAATATATAATTATTCACTATTAGTTCACAAAATAGACAAATATCTCTTGTATTATATATACATACAAGAGAGTATAAATGTTACTTTACATTTACTTTCTTTTAAATATAAGAATATAATAAATCTTTCTTATATTTAAAACATCCCCTTTTATTTTCAAAAACACGGCTAATTTAATAGCCGTGTTTTTAATAATTTCATATTTCATTTTCATAATAATATAAATTTATTTTCGAAACCAATATAAAAACAGCAATTTCAAATATTTTTTATAGAGAATCTTCAATATGTTAAACTTATTTAAAACACTACAACATCCATTTCATCTGTATAATTTGAATTTCCATATGGGTAGATTACATATAAATAATTATTCTCTCCTAATATAAAATTTGTTGTATTTTCTAACTTATATATATCACTTGATGTATCTCTTATATAAACATTATATCCTAAATTCTTTAAAGTTTGTGCTTGTTCATTTGACTCTTTTACTTTATTAAGAACAGAATTTTCAAATGTACTTTCTTTTATTCCTTTTATCTCTAATAATTGGTTAAAAGTTACCTCTTCATTTGTACTTAAATTATAATTATATGTTTGAACGATTACTCTTTGAGGATTATTTCCTTCTTTCAATGTTGATTTTATTACTAATGATAAAATGTTTGTATTTATATAACTCATATATTCAACTGTATAAATCGCATTACTTTTTGAACGTATAATATCATTTGCTTTATTAACATATAGTTCTTTTATTTTTTCATTAAATCTTTCTACAGCTGTATTGGATATATTCACTCTAGGTATATTTAATTTCAATTCATATGCATTATCTATTTTAGATTCTTTACTAACCCATGTATATATCAAATCTTCTTTTGAGTTAATTTTAGTAATTCCTGTAATATTTACATCATATCCTTGGTAATCAAGTCTATTTTCAAATATTGTTTTAAAATCCTTTGCTATTTTATCTATCTGCTCATCTGGTATAATTGTATTTTCTAATTCATCTTTATCTCTAAAAAACTCCCAATAAACTCCAAAATTAATACTAAAAATGCAAATTATAATTATTATAGCAAATATAACCGTTCTTAAACTAATTTTTATTTTCATCTTCACATCATCCTTTCATGTTACCAGTAATAATTTTCATATTTATAAAAATTATAACACTATTTTTACATAAATGTAAAGAAATTCTTTGATAATTATCTTTAACTACTATAAAAAATACTTATATAAAATCATATAATCTAGATTTTATATAAGTATTACTTTACATGACTAATTGGTTCTATAATACTTCATAATGCTTTTTAATAATTTTTGCTCTTCATCTAACAACCTCCCCCACTCTTTGAAAGCAAACTCGCTCCATTTTTTTGCTTCTTCAGGATTTAATTCTAGTCTTGCTTTCAATTCTGATAATGGTATTTCCATATTTTCACATGCACCTAATGCCCCGCATAAAATGCATCCTTCTATTTTGTGCTTCTATTTTATTTCGTGGTATTATTAAATTTGCTTGGTTTGCTTCATAATATACTTTTCTTGCTAGTGCACATATATCTTTTGTTAGAAAAAAAGTTAATCTTTTTGGAGCTTTCAAGCAATACGTCAGCGTATGTGCTGATAATTTTCGTGCTGTTTCTAAAAATTGTACCTTACTTTCATTTCTTTTACTTACATATACTGACATTATTAAAGCCTCCCTCTGTGAGCTAGCCCTCCTTTCGGAGGGCAAATAATCTCCTTCGCTCATAATTTTTTTAATTTATTCTTATTCTTTACGTAATATGTTTGCATAAGATACTAGATTGAAAAGCCAGGCGAAACCCCACGAGTATAGTAAGCATTATTATAATAACAATCACCGCGCGGTGTAGACATCGCAGAAGTAACGGCTATCGTTGTAATAAGGCGAACGGAGCCACCAATGCGTGTCATTACTTCCTGTTCCTGCTACAT
>CATKFT010000288.1 GCA_949747745.1 uncultured Clostridia bacterium | reverse complement strand
CTTATAGAATATTATATTATTTTTCTTGAAGTTTTGTTAATTATTTTTATATTTTCAAAAACTCTTTGAATTACTGTATTTATCTCACTAATCTACTTTGTAGGCGTATCTAAATGCCATAATGTTTCAGTTGTATTACAAAAATATTTCAGACAAATTTCATTTTTTGTATGTTATGTTTACAATTATGTTTACAATTTTATTTTTTTGTCTAAAAATAGAAAATGTGGATAATGTGGATAACTCTGTGAATAACTCTATTTAGGCACTTTTTAGTCACATGTTATTCACATTGTCTAGTAGTTAATTTTTTCATAAATTTATTGTCATTTTCTATTAGGCTTTATGTGTACATATTACTAATACAAAAAAGCAATAACAGCCAAAATCTGTAATATTAACAAAGCTGGCATACCTATATAAAATTTAGTTTTTTTTGTTTTATGTCTAAATGTATACATACCAATTATACTCCCAATAGTTCCTCCCAAAATAGCATATAAAAATAATGTATTTTCAGGAATTCTCCATTTTCCCCATTTAGCTTTCTTTTTATCTATAAACATAGATAAAAAAGCTATTAGGTTTATTATTACTAGATATATAATTATGTTTTTTAAACTAAATATTTCCTGCAATTTCATTTAAATTCTACTCCTTTTCATAATAATAAAAAATTTTAATTTCTGTTAAATTCCCTTCTTCCTTTTATCCAAACAAACTCATTTGATTACTTTGACTCATGCCTTCTAAGCATCCAGCATTAGTAAGCATTTCAATTACTGATTTTCCAGCTTTTGAACGAATTTTAAGGTCATCTATTGACATAAATTTTCCATCACATCTTGCCTCAACAATGCTATCTGCTGCAACTCCACCAAGACCAGGAATACTACTAAGTGGTGGTCTTATTTTACCATCTTCTACTAAGAAATTCTTAGAATGAGAATTGTATAAATCAATTGGTAAAAAATTAATTCCTCTTTCATACATTTCCCAAACAATTTCTAAATCATCATACATATCCTTATCCTTTGCAGTAGCTGTGTTTCCCATAAGTTCAATTTCTTTCATCTTATTTTTAACTTTTTCTTTTCCATGGCACATAATATCACTATCAAAAGCTTTTGCACGAATAGAGAAATATGCTGCATAATAAGCAAGTGGTTTATGTACTTTAAACCATGCTATTCTAAATGCATTTGTTACATATGCTGCAGCATGTGCTTTTGGAAACATGTATTTTATCTTTTCACATGATTTTATATACCAATCTGGAACATCATGTTCTTTCATCATTTTTACATATTCAGCCCATTTTGCTGGATCTTTCAAAGCTTTTCCTTTACGAACAATTTCCATTATTTTAAAAGCAGGATTTGGTTCTAAACCTTTTTTTATTAAATATATCATTATATCATCTCTACAGCATATAGCTTCATCTAGTGTTACAGTCCCAGCCTCAATTAAACTTTGTGCATTTCCAAGCCATACATCTGTACCATGTGATAAACCAGAAATACGTATAAGCTCGTCAAATGTCTTTGGTTTTGTATCAAGAAGCATACCTCTTACAAATTTTGTTCCAAACTCTGGAACGCCAAAACTTCCTACTTCTGAGTGTATTTGTTCTGGTGTTACACCTAATGCATCTGTTCTAGAAAATATAGACATTGTTTCTTTATCATCTAATGGAATTTTTGTTGGATCTATTCCTGTAATATCTTGTAACATTCTTATAACTGTAGGATCATCATGTCCTAATATATCAAGTTTTAATAAGTTTTGGTCTATAGAGTGATAATCAAAATGTGTTGTAACTATTTCAGAACTTGCATCATCTGCTGGATGTTGTACAGGACAAAATTCATAAATCTCTCTTCCTTTTGGAACTACTATTATTCCTCCTGGATGTTGACCTGTAGTTCTTTTTATACCTGTACATCCTTTAGCAATTCTTACCGCTTCTGCACTATTTATTGGTATTCCTCTTTCTTCATAATATTTTTTAACATATCCAAATGCTGTTTTATCAGCAACTGTACCTATTGTTCCAGCTTTAAATGTTGTTCCTTTTCCAAATATAACTTCTGTATATTTATGTGCCTTTGCTTGATATTCACCTGAAAAGTTTAAATCTATATCTGGCTCTTTATCCCCATTAAAACCAAGAAAAGTCTCAAATGGTATATCCATACCATCTTTATCTAATTTATGTCCACATTTAGGACATTCCTTATCTGGTAAATCGAAACCATTTTTATATCCATAATCTGTAAAATCCGAATATTTGCAATTTGGACACCTATAATGTGCAGGGAGTGAATTAACCTCTGTTATTCCTGTCATATTTGCTACAAATGATGAACCGTACTGACCCACGTGAGCCTACAATATATCCATCTTCATTAGATTTCCATACTAATTTTTGGGCTATAATATACATTACAGAAAATCCATTTTTTATAATTGATTGTAATTCTTTATCTAGCCTTTCTTTTACAATACTTGGTAGCTCTTCACCATATAACTCTTTTGCTTTTGTCATTGCAATATCTTCTATTTGCTTTTCACATCCATCAATATGAGGTGGACATTTTTCAGGTGATATTGGGCTAATCTGTTCGCACATATCTGATATTTTATTAGTATTTGTTACAACAACTTCATATGCTTTATCTAGTCCTAAATACTTAAATTCGTCTATCATTTCATTAGTAGTTCTTAAATAAAGTGGTGCTTGCTCATCTGCATCATCATATCCTTGCCCTGCCATTAAAATTCTTCTATATATTTCATCTTGTGGATCCATAAAATGTACATCACATGTTGCTACTACAAGCTTTCCTAGTTTTTCTCCTAAAGCT
>CATKFT010000287.1 GCA_949747745.1 uncultured Clostridia bacterium | reverse complement strand
TTCATCTCTTAATTGTTCTGCTTCATATCTTTTTTGTCCTACTGTACTTTGTCTATTTATATTACCACGGTCAGCTGCAACTATTCTTTCTGTTTCTAACTGGTTTATTACCCTATTTAATTCATTTTGTGATTTTGCTTCTGGTACTGGACTTATATATATGGATGTATTTACATCTCCAAATAAGTATAGGTCTCTAAATAGTTCTGGGAATATTGCCATTCTAGGAAGTGCTGATACAAAGAAGCTTCTTGCATATCTTTTTGTGTTTGATATTATTTCTAAATGGTCTATGTTTGAAGCATCTATTCCTGATGGTGCAATTAATTCTTTTATTGTTTTTTGCTTTAGAATGTTATATTCTGGTTCATTATTTTGAAGCTTTTGGCTTTCTTCCCCTTTTTTTAGGCTCTGATTCTTCTTCCACATTACTATCTCCTCCTTTTTCATTTGTTTCTATTTCTTTTTTTGGTCTTCCTCTTTTTGTTTGCTTTTTGCTACTATTTTCTTTAGTATTTTCTTCATTCATTTTTTTATTTTCATTACTTTTTTTGCTATTTATATTATTTTTATCTTCTTTATTTTCCTTACTATTTTTAGTTTTATTTTCTTTAATTTCGTTTTCTTTTTCTGATGTTTCTATTTTTTTGTCTTCTTGTATCATTTCTATTGCTTCTTTTGTTGTATCTTTCCCTATATATGATGCATTCTGTCTAAGTAATGCTTCTGCACGTCTTCTTATTATCTCTCCAAAGTTTGCTTCCTTTTCTTCTATTTCTTGTTGTTTTCTACTTCTTACTTGTGTTACTTTTTCATTTATTAATGTTAATGCTCGTTTTTCTACTTCTTTATCTAATAGTTCCATCTTTTTATCTAATATATCTGGTGCTGTTGTATATAGTTCTTCATACCCTGAACGTATTGCTCTATCTACACTAAATACCTCTGCTTCATCACGGTTATATGCTACATATAATAAATCTATTAACTCTTCTGATGTCATTATTTTTCCACTAACTTCACATGCTGAAAGTGTTCTTATTATTGATTGAGATTTTGTATATAATTCTGAAAATGCTAAATTCTTTATTTCTTCTTTATCAAATGCTCCATTTCCTAATTCATCTGGATAGTATGGTATAATTATATAATATTTTTTGTTTAATACATTTTTGTTTAAACTCATTTTCTCTGTGTTTAGTATAATATCTTTACCATATTCATATAGGTTTGTTTGTTTTGTTACTTCATAAAATTCTCTTTCTAGTTCTTCTTTTGAATATTCTCCTGATTGTAAATTCTTCAAATATTGATTTCTTTTATTTTCTAAGTCGTCTTCTACTTCTTCTAATTTTTTTCTATATCCTTCTAAACTTTCATTTAAGTTTACTGTTCTTGTTTGAACATATATTTGTATAGGATGTCTTAGTGTGTTTAAAAATTGTAAAAAACCTTCTTCTATAGACATTTTTTCTGTTTCTGACATAAGGTCATAATTTACTCCTTGGCATTCAACTACCATTAAATACCTATTTCCATTTTTCTGTATTATCATATTATCTTCTATTTTATCAAATTCCATAAATTTAAATATGGATTCTTTTGTATATTCTTTTGCTATTTTTTTTGCATCACTAATTGGCTGTTTATTTGTATCATTAATTTTTTCATCTTGTTCTTTTTTTCTAGATTTCATTTTTAACACTATATATATTACTGCAAGTGACATTAATATAAATATCATTATCATTAATATTACTATTAATATACTAGTTAAGCTCTCTGCACTATTCATCTTTTGTTTCCTCCTTATCGTATACATATATTTTGTTATTTGATTTTTTAAATTTTATTGCTCTTAATATTATATCATCTATTTTTTCTCCACCAACTTTTTTGGTAAATGCAAATGCTCCTATATCTGGTACTTTAAATGTTCCTATTGCATATCCTATTAGTGCCAATACTCCTATTACTATCATTCCTATAAGCCCTGCATTAAATGCACTTAATATAAGGTTAAATATAAATCCAATAGCTGCTCCTATTACTGTATATATAATTGATTTTCCTGTGAATATAAATAGTATTCTTCCTTCATCTTTTACATTTCTGGGTATATAATATGGTCCCATAATTTCCTCCTTGGCATATGTATAATTATAACTATTATCATTATACCAAAAAAAGCTGTAAAATGTAACATATTGTAGGAAAATATTATATTTTTAATATTATTGTAATATGGTTGCAATAATGGTTATAACTGCTAGTTTTCATAATATTTTTATGTATTTTAAAATTTCTAATAAAAAAACTAGGGATTTCTTTTATCCCTAGTATCTTTTGTTTTTATGGTTTTATTATTTTGGACTATTTAAAGCATTTGCCATATCATATACTACCCCTACTATTGTTGTTGAAGCAAATATTAATATTGCACCAACTATGTATGGTATCATTGACTTTTTATAATCTGCTTTTTCTTCTGCACTACCCATCATATATTTAATACCTAATACTAATAATATAACAACAGCTACAATTACTCCTACCACTCTAACAACTGCAATTATTGAATTTCCTAATTTTTGTACATTTGCTGTATTTACATTAGTACTTTGTCCATTTAAGCCATCTAATAATTGTTTTGTTGTATCTGTACCAAATGAAACAACTGAAATTGCTAATATTGTAAATATTATACATAATGTTACTATTATTTTACTAGTTCTTTTCATTGTTATCCTCCTTATTTTTTTATTTATTTTAATTACTCAATTATTGTTATTTTGAGTTAATATTAAAAACTTATATTTTATGTAATTTTTAATCATACACTTTATATTATACCTGTTTTTTATTGTTTTGTCTATACAATTTGCAAAAAAAGCTAAATTTTATTACTTTTATGTTGTTTTTTCTTTTATTCTATTCCACTAAGTAGTAATATTGCTAATTTCCAAATTATAAATGCTCCATATATTACTACACATCCTGCTATATAAGGAATAAGAGATTCTTTAACTTTTGCTTTGTCTTCTGCACTTGATACCATAAATTTTGCTCCTAAGTACATTCCAACTGCTATAGTAAGAAATACTCCTATTGCTAGTAATATATTAAATAAAGTATCTGAACCTGATTTTAAGTTATTTCCATCTATTTTACTTCCTTGACTTAATCCTTTTGTTATAAAACTTTTTGCTTCTGTTATTATTTCATCAAGTGAATGTTTTGGACTTGATGACGATTCTCCTAATTGTCCACTTGGTTTTTGAGGAGGCTTTTTTCCATTTTCATCAACATTCTGTATAAAGTTTTTCATTTCTTCAGTTGGTTCTTTTGCCTGAAAATCTGCAAAAACATTGGTTGAATTTATTATTATTAATATTGCTATCATAATACCTATTATTTTTTTTAATTTGTAAAGTTTCATATCTTCACCCCTTTTATATATTTTAGAATTTTATCAATTTTACTAAATCATATATTATTCTTACTAGATTTGGTATTGTAAATACCATCACTGCACCAATTAAATATGGTATCATAGTTTCTTTATATATTGCTTTTTCTTGTGCACTTGCAAGCATATATCTAATTCCTATAACAATTATTGAAATTGCAGCTATAACTGTCCCCATTATACTTATTGTTGCTATTATAGTATTTGCCATTTTTATAAATTTTTCATTATCATTTGTCATATTACCTGGTGCATAAAAATCTGGATTTGTTATTGGATCTTTTATTGGTGCTCCTGTACTACTTCCACTTGAACTACCATTTCCATCGTCAGGATCAAGTGGTACTGCTATA
>CATKFT010000286.1 GCA_949747745.1 uncultured Clostridia bacterium | reverse complement strand
TATTAGATGAAATGATTTTAGTATTGGGAGAAGACAAAACAACAATTGACCAATATAGTAGAATATTAAAAATAGGACTAAAAAATAGTGAACTTGGTAAAATACCTGGAACACAAGATCAAGTGATTTTCGGTGATATTGACCGTTCAAGAAGTCATAAAGTAAAAACTGTATTTATCATAGGACTAAATGATGGGAATTTTCCAAGTGTGAATAAAGAAGAAGGCTTTTTAGATAACGAAGATAGAAGAAAGTTAAAACAAGATGGGATTGAGCTTGCTAAAGGGACGATAGACAAATTATATGAAGAAAATTTTAATATTTATAAAGCCTTTACAACAGCTGAAAATAAAATTTATTTATCCTATCTTTCATCAGACAAAGAAGGAAAATCATTAAGACCATCTATGTTAATACATAAAATAAAAAAAATGTATCCAAACTTACAAGAAAAAAGTGACATGATAAATAAACAATATGAAATTGTAAATGAGCAAGTAACCTATGAAGAATTACTAGAAAATATAGCAAAATTAAGAGATAAAGAAAATATTTCAAAAATATGGTACAATATTTACCAGTATTATAAAGGGAAAAATGAATGGCAAAAAAGATTAGAAAATGACCTAAAAGGATTAACTTATACCAATATACCACAAGATATCAAAAAGGAAAATGTAGATAAATTATATGGAAATGTATTAAATACAAGTATATCAAGATTAGAACAATATAAAAAATGTGCATTTTCGTATTATTTAAAATATGGATTAGAAATATCTAGTAAAAGCTTGTTTAAATTAGAAAGTTTGGATACTGGAAGCTTTATGCATGAGGTAATAGACGAATTCTTTAATCAAGTCCAAGAAAGAGATATAAAACTTTCAGAAATAACAGATGAAAGAATAGCAGAAATTATAACAAGTATAATAAATGAAAAACTAACATTAAATAGGAACTATATATTTACACAAACTAATAAATATAAAATACTTACTAAAAGGTTAAAAAAACTAATATTACAATCCATGAAATATATTATACAAACAATAACAAAAAGTGATTTTGAAATATTTGGAAATGAAGTAGAATTTAAAGAAAATAAAAAATATAAACCAATTGTACTAGAAGTAGAAGAAGGTAAAAAGGTTGAAATTGTAGGGAAAATAGATAGAATAGATATAGCAAAAAATAAGGATCGGAAAATATCTTCGTATTATAGACTATAAATCAAGTGTAAAAAACATAGATTTAAATGAATTTATAGCAGGAACACAAATTCAACTTCTTACATACTTAGATGCAGTAACCAAAATAGAAGATGTAATACCAGCAGGAGTATTATATTTCAATTTAATAGACCCAATCATAAAGGCTAATAAAAATATGAGCAATGAAGAAATAGAACAAGAAATAGAAAAACAATTTAAAATGAAAGGGTTAATACTTGCAGATGTAAATGTGGTAAGAATGATGGATAAAACATTAGAAAAAGGTGCATCAAAAATTATACCAGCATATATTGATAAAGAAGAAAATGTAACAAATACAAGGTCAAGTACAGTAACAAAAGAACAATTTCAAGACTTACAAAAATATACTAAAAAAATAATAAAAGAAATTGCAAAAGAAATTTTAAGTGGAGATATAGATATAAAGCCAGTTTATAATTTAAAAAATAAAAAATCACCATGTGAATACTGTGAATATAAATCCATATGCAATTTTGATAATACAAAAAATGATTATAACTATGTAATAAATATGAAAAAGGAAGAAGTTTTAGAAAAAATAAAAAATTAGTTATTGTTTAATAGTACTACATATTCATGCAATTTATGTATAAAAACAATTATAAAGTTACAAAAATTAATTATAATTAGGAGGTTAGATGAATTATCCAGAGAATTTAAAAATAGGTGATACAATAGGAATATGTGCGCCATCAGATGGAATTGTAGATAAATTTAAAATAAAAAGACTAGACCTTGCAATAAAAAATTTAAACTTACTTGGTTATAAAGTAATAGAAACGAGTACAGTTAGAAAAAGCATTAAAGGAAGAAGTGCAAGTGCCAAACAAAGAGCAAAAGAGTTTATGGAATTAATGGAAAATGAAAATGTAAAATTAATTCTATATGCTGGTGGAGGTGATTTTTTAATGGAAATGCTAGATGAAATAGACTTTGAAAAATTAAAAAAGCTACCACCAAAGTGGACGCAGGGTTTTTCAGATATAACAAATTTATGTTTTTTATTTAATACAATATTAGAAGTCCCAAGTATGTATTGTGAATCAGTAAAAGACTATGCAATGAAACCATTATATAGAAACTTAACAGATTCTTTAGACATTATGTCAGGCAAAGAAATAATACAAAATTCGTTTGAAAAGTATGAGAAGATATCAGATAAAACGAAACCAGAGGCTACATATAATCTAACTGAAAAAGTTGAGTGGAAAAACATAACAAATGAAAAAGAAATTAGAATAAAAGGAAGAGGTATTGGGGGATGTTTTGATGTAATAGCATGTCTAATTGGTACAAAATATGATAATGTAAAAAATTATATACAAAAATACAAAAATGATGGTATAATATGGTTCTTAGAAAGTTATGAAATGACTTCTCCAGAAGTTACAAGAAAATTATGGCAAATGAAAAATGCTGGCTATTTTAAATATACAAAAGGGATAGTATTTGGAAGACCATTATATATAAGAGAAGATTATGAAATAAGTTTTGAAGAAGCGGTATTAGACGCACTAAGAGACTTAAAAATTCCAATAATATGTGGAGCTGATATTGGACATGTTCCACCACAGATGGCAATATTAAATGGGGGAATTTTAGAAATAACATCAAAAAATGGAAAAGGACAAGTAAAAACTAAACTTATATAAAAGATAAGGAAAGTGATTTTTATATAGATAGTAAAGATTATCTTAAAAAAAGAAATAATTTAATTTCAAAGTTTTTAAAACATTAAAATAATGTGGAGAGGAGAATATGAATATTTAAGTTATTAAATATATCATAAAATGTCAATGGAAAATAAAGATAGAATTATAAAATTTTTAGCCTATAATGGAAGAGTAAGTATTATATGTGCTAATACTACAAATTTAGTAGAAAAAGCAAGAGCTATACACGACTTAAGCCCAGTAGCAGTAGCAGCTCTTGGTAGAACATTAACTGTTACAAGTATTATGGCAGCTAATATGAAAAATAAGGAAGACAAGTTAACTATCCAAATAAAAGGAGATGGATTACTTGGTGGAATTGTTGTGTGTGCAAATAATTTTCCAAAACTGAAGGGATATGTAGGAAATCCATTGGTTGATATACCGTTAAACAAAAATGGGAAATTAGATGTTGGTGGTGCTGTACGGCAAAAATGGATATTTAAATGTGATTAAAGATATAGGACTAAAAGAACCTTACATAGGAATGGTACCACTTATAACAGGAGAAATTGCAGAAGATTTTTCAAATTACTTTTTAACATCAGAACAGACCAAAACAGCAGTTGCATTAGGCGTACTTGTTGATGCAAATGGGGTAAAATCAAGTGGTGGATATATTGTAACTGTAATGCCAGATGCAACAGAAGATGATTTATTTATATTAGAAAATAGAATAAAAGAAGCAAAACCTATAAGCAAGATGTTAGATGAAAATATGACATTAAAAGAAATAGCAATTGATATTACAGGAGATGTAAATGTAGAAATAATAGAAGATAATATAGAACCTATTTATGAGTGTGATTGTAGTAAAATTAAAATAGAAAAAGGATTAATTTCTTTAGGAAAAGAAGAAATACAAGATATAATAAACACAGAAGAAAACATAGAAACAGTATGTCATTTTTGT
>CATKFT010000285.1 GCA_949747745.1 uncultured Clostridia bacterium | reverse complement strand
ATATAAAAATTTACTATAAGTAAATAAAAAAAGAGATAAGATAGTTCACTTTTGCACAGTCCTATCTTACCTCAAAAACACACATATACGAGGTATATGTAATTATAGTATACCCCGTTTTATGTGAAATGTCAACTAATTTTTTACTAAAATTGGTAAAAATTGCCAAGAAAAATAGGAGGTATACATATGAAAGATGAAATAATTAAAAAGTTAATGGTAGGTAAAAAATGGTATCAAAAGGCTATTATTAGGCTATTTGGAGATACAATTGTAAATATATATAGACAAGGAATGGTAGATAATTTTAATTATTTTAATAAATAGTATGTTATATTGCACTTAATAATGATACCGATAGAATGGAAACGTATTATAGAGGCTTATCTGAAAGCATGCCATATAATACAAATAGAACATTAACAGTAAAAGAATTTAGAGGAGCAAGTAGTAGTAACACACTTTGGACAACTAAAAGAACAATGACATCGTGGAATACACAAAGGTTTACATTTGGAAGTGCTATACCAGTAGGATATGCATTTAGAAGACCATGGGAAGGTGGACATCGGAAACCAATCGCAACATTATGCAGGAACAGCATTTGATGTTGGACAATTATGGACAAATGCTAAAAGAGCAAGCCTAAGGTATAGTGCAGAAAATTCTGGATTATGGAGTTATGTAGAGCCAGTTAGCATATCACCTACATGGGTTCATTTTGATAGAAGAGGTAAACCACCAGCTTGTTCAAGTGGTGGATATCCAACATTAAAACAAGGAAGTTTAAGTGTATATGTATTAATAGCACAAGATGATTTAAATACATTAGGTTATAAAACAGGAGGATTAGATGGAATATTTGGAAGTGCAACACGTACAGCTGTAAGAAATTATCAGGCAAGTAGAGGTTTACAAGTTGATGGAATTGTAGGATGTAATACTTGGCGTTCATTACAAGAAAATGTTGTTGGTACAGGAAGAACAGGAACAACTATAGATTAGTGTATATAATAGAAATATTTATAGATGAAAATTAATATTATATCAGTATATTTATAGAGTGTTAATTAGTTATTTAATTATTGGATATTAAAAATTTAATAGTTATTGTTAAATATGATAATAAACTAGAATAATTATACTAAAAATGCACAACCTATATTTGGGTGATAGAATGTTTAAACCAGAGGCTATTTATTATGAAAAAGATATAGATGAATATATACTTGGAAAAGAATTATTAGAAAAATATAATGATGTTCCAAAATTTATAATAGAAAACCACAATAATATTGAAGAAATGCGAAAAAAAGAAAATTCAGAGTTTCCAAAAATGAAGCGAAATTTAATTATAGGGACTAGAAAAACACATAAATTTGTGGAGAACCACAAAACATCAGATTTTCTAGTCCCATATACATCTTCTGGGTGTAGTGCAATGTGTATGTACTGCTATTTAGTTTGTAATTATAATAAATGTGCATATTTAAGGCTATTTGTAAATAGAGAAAAAATGTTAGATAAAATAATAAAAACACAAGAAAAATCTGAAAAAGAGTTTACATTTGAAATAGGTAGTAATAGTGATTTAGTATTAGAAAATACAATAACTAAAAATTTAGTATGGACAATTGAAAATTTTTCAAATACTAGTAAAGGAAAATTAACATTTCCAACAAAATTTAACATGATAGATGACATCTTACCATTAAACCATAAAGGAAAAGTAATAATAAGAATGAGTGTAAACCCAGAAGAAATAATAAACAAAGTTGAATTTGGCACATCTAGATTAAAACAAAGGATAGAAGCGATAAATAAATTACAAGAAGCGGATTATGAGATAGGAATTTTAATAGCACCAGTAATTTTAGTTGAAAATTGGAAAAACTTATATTCAGAATTAATAAAATATCTATATGAAAATTTAACAAATAAGGTAAAAAACAAAGTATTTTTTGAAATAATATTTATGACTTATAGTTATGTTCATAGGGCAATTAATAAAGAAGCATTTCCTAATGCAATAGATTTATTTGATAATACATTAATGACAGGCAGAGGAAAAGGAAAATATATGTATAAGGAATATGTAAGAAAAGAAGGAGAAAAATTTTTAAGAGAAGAAATGCAGAAATATTTTAAAAATAATGATATAATATATGTTGTGTAAAAATAATTAGGAAAGGAGAATATGATATATTGTTAAAATATATCATAAACAAACAAATGGAAGATATAAAAATTGCAAAGAATATAGAATATATAGGAGTAGATGATAAAACTATTGATTTATTTGAAGGTCAATATAAAGTACCAAATGGAATTTCATATAACTCATATTTAATTAAAGATAAAAAAAATATAGTAATGGATACAGTAGATAAAAGAGCAACAGATGAGTGGATAAAGAATTTAGAAACTGCATTAAATGGAGAGAAAGTAGACTATTTAGTAGTATCACATATGGAGCCAGATCATGCATATAATATAGACATGCTTTCAAAAAAATATAAAGAAATGAAAATTATAGGAAATGATAAAACATTTACTTTTATGAAACAATTTTTCAATATAGAAGATTTAGAAAATAGAAAAGTTGTAGTAGAAGAGGGAGAAACTTTAAATATTGGAGAACACACTTTACAATTTTTCATGGCACCAATGGTACACTGGCCAGAAGTAATGGTAACATATGAGCAAAGTGAAAAAATATTATTTTCAGCTGATGGCTTTGGAAAATTTGGTACACTTGATACTAAAGAAGATTGGGCATGTGAAGCACGTAGATATTACTTTAATATAGTAGGAAAATATGGTACACAAGTACAAGCATTATTAAAAAAAGCAGGAACATTAGATATAAAAATGATTTGTCCGTTGCATGGACCTATATTAAAAGATAATTTAGAATATTATATAGAAAAATACAATATTTGGAGCAGTTATACTAAAGAAGATGATGGAGTACTTATAGCTTATGCATCAATTCATGGAAATACTGAAGTAGTAGCAAAAAAAATGAAAGAAATACTACAAGCAAAAGGAGCAAAAAAAGTAGTAATGCAAGACCTTACAAGATGTGATATGTCAGAAGCAATAGAAGATGCATTTAGATATGATAAAATGGTACTTGCAGCATCAAGTTATAATGCAGGAGTATTTCCACCAATGGAACAATTCTTACATCATTTGCAAGGAAAGAATTATCAAAAAAGAAAAATTGCTATTATTGAAAATGGGACATGGGCACCAAGTGCTGGAAGGTGTATGAAAGAGATAATATCTAAAATGAAAGACATAACAATTTGTGAAGAAATGGTTACAATAATGTCAAGAATGAATGAAAAAGATATAGAAAAAATGAATAATTTAGCACAAGAATTGATTTAGTAGATAAAATTAAGGAGAATAATAGATGATTTTACCAGCAGCAACATATATATCAGAAAAATATACATATGAAAATTATTTAAAATTGAATTTTAAATTAGATAGTACAGAGGAAATATGGGAAGAAGCAATAAACATGTTTGAAGATAGAATAAATAGCAGAATTATATATGGAATAGATAAACTAATAACGAATAAAAATACAAATAAACGTGAGCATAAACATGAAATGCTTAAATATGGATTTCCAATTATGATATTACAATGTTCATTAATTGATACATTTGCTAAGTTTAGATATGGTTCTAGTAACCAAAGTAAACGTTTTATAGATTTTTTAATGGAATATTTCTTATTTGACTTTAAAGGGGAAGAAAAAGAAAAAATAGCTAAAAAATTTTATAAAGATATTAGATGTGGAATAGTACATTCTGGTTCAACAGAAAATATGAGTGGCTTATCATGTGATTCATTAAATTTAATTAATATTATGAAAGAAAAAGATAAAGAATTTATTAGTGTAGATATATTTATTATGGATAAAAAACT
>CATKFT010000284.1 GCA_949747745.1 uncultured Clostridia bacterium | reverse complement strand
TATCTAACTTTTACATCTTCTAGTCTTTCTCTTATTCCTACTACTCCATTTGGTGCTACTCTTTGGTCGCAATAAGCACATATCTTTCTTTCATAGGAAGCTGATTTTAATGTCTCTTCATTTTTCCTTGACCTTTTTCCATCTAATATAATAATTTCTTTTTCAGTTAATCCCTCTTTTTTTCCTATTTCCAAGTTGATTTCATGGTCATTAGTTCCATATTTCTCAAAATACTTTTTTCTTATCCTTATAAATTCTTCATCTTTTGAAAAATCTTCTGGTATTTTTACCATATTTCCCATATCATGTAGCAAACAAACTCTAATAATTGATTCTTTGTCTAGTTTCTGTCCTTGCCAGTTATCTATTATTAAATTACTACATGCTGCTACTCTTAACATGTGCATTTGTAAATTCTCTGGCAAATGGTATTTTTTATAAATTTCTATAATATTCATTTATATTTGCTCCTAATTATTTTTTATTTCTTTTATTTGGTTATATATATCATACCAACTATAACATCTATAGACATTTTTTCCTTTACATTCTTGATTATATCTAGCATCAAAGCAAATTACAGGTATTTTCTCTGATATTGTATTAATATTATCTACTTTATCTTCTATCATTAAATCAATATTATTGTCTAAACATATATCTAGTTTATCTTCTGGACTAAATATTATCTTGTCATAGAAGATATTATATTCTTTTAACCAGTTAATAACTATATTTCTCATTTTCTTGCCATTTTCATCATCTTTATCTGTTAAGAATCTTGCAGTTATTATATATATTTCATTGCCATCTTCTTTTAGTTTGTTTGTTACTTCATCTGAAAACTTTCTAGCTGGTTCTTTTATCGCATAATCATAAAGATATTTTCTCCAAAAATCATCATCTAGATTTCTTTCTACATCAAATATCTCTTTTATATCATATCCGTTACTATTAACAATTCCTTTATGATATTGTTCAAAAACAACCTTACTACCATAATCAAGTTGCCATTGCTCTATATCTGTTAAAACTCCATCTATATCAATTCCTATTCGCATATCTAGTTCCTTTCATTTTTATTATTTTAGGTACTTTATAATTTCATTATATAGTTCTTCTCTATTCATTACTTTTTTATCTTGTACTAATTTATTAAATTCACTAAGTTTACACAATTTTACTTGTTCTACTTCACTTTCTTGTACCTTAATATCTTTTATATCTATTTCTTCCTTATTTACTATATAACAATCATAAATTTGTTTATCCATATAATTTTCTTTTATTTGTCTTGAATTTTTATATGTTAGTATATACTTTAATTCTTTTTTATCTATTTTAATTCCTAATTCTTCTGACACTTCTCTTACTGCTGCTTCTATTGAAGTTTGACCACTTGATACATGTCCTGCTACTGACACATCCCATTTACCTGGATTTGAATCTTTATTAAGCGACCTTTGTTGCATTAATAAATGTCCATTTTTATCAATAATTGAAACTACAATTATTCTGTGCCATAATCCTTTTTCATGTACTTGTGTTCTTGTTTCGATTCTCCCTGTTTTATTTCCATCTTCATCTAATATATCAATTAACTCTTCCATTTCAATCCTCCTTAATCATTTTCAATTATCTCTACTAAAATTCCATCTGGATCATTAATAAAGAAATATGGTTTTCCTAGTCTTCCTATCTTTACATCTACACTTTCACAAATACTATTCTGTAATACAAATTCTTTTGCTTGTTCAATATTTTGTACTCCTAATGCAAAATGTTTTGTTCCTAACACTGGTAGGTCTGTTGCTGTTGTCTTTGCTGTTTCTGGCAACTCTGTATATTCTTTATAGCAAAATATTTCTAAAACTGTATTATTTAGTTTTAGCATATTTATTTTTATACTTTCATCTTCTGCTTTCCAAGATTTAAACTCTTTAAATCCAAACTTTTTATAAAATTCTATACTATTTTCAGCATTTGTTACACTTATTGCAACATGATTAATATTAAAC
>CATKFT010000283.1 GCA_949747745.1 uncultured Clostridia bacterium | reverse complement strand
TATAAAAAATAAAAGATTAAATACAAAAGAAAAATATAATTGTTAAAATAAGAGAAGAATTTAGTTTTAAATTTAAATCTTAACAAGGGGAGTTACGTTGAATATTACAAAAAAGAAAAAAGTATAATTATCAATCTAATATGATAATTATAATTATATGGTACCAAATTAACTCTGGTTTTAACACAGGGTCATTTCACAAAATATTATAATTTTGTAATATTCCATGAAATCCCCATGGTTTTAACAGATACAAAGTTGAAAATTATGTAAAATGGTGCTATAATAATATTTAGTAACACAATACAAGTTTATGGAGGTAACCACAATGGGAAGGCTACTAAAACAATTCGGATTAAAAATTAGAATCCGGAAACAGGAAAAAGAAGTAGTAAGGAAAAGCTACAAAATCATCAAGAAGTATCGTAAGCAGGTAGGGAAGAAGTGCTATAAAGAGAAATTAAGAAATGGAGGTTTTCCAAAAGAGGTAGAACAAGCACAAAAAGAAGTTACAAAAGATATTTTAAAATATCTTGAGAGGAGTCCATTTAGCACATTATAGCGATACAAATTCTTGCAAAAATAAGTCAATTAAAAAGCATTGACTTATTTTTGTTTATAGTATAATATATAGACAAATATAATAAAATTAAAAAGATAGATAAAAAAGACAGAAGCTTTTACTAGAGTGAAAGGAAGTATCATAAAATGGAAGAGAAATATGAAAAAGTAAAAGAACTACTAAAGAAATATAATCAAGAACAATTATTAATATGGTATGAAAAATTGCTAGAAGCAGAAAAAGAAGAGTTATTAGACCAAATATTACAAATTGATTTTGAACAAATGCAAAAATTATATGAAGAAACAAAAAGCAAAAAAGATTTTAAAAAATGTGATATTAAACCATTATCATACATAGATAAACAAAAATTAGAACAAAATGAAAAACAGCAATATGAAAAACTTGGAAGAAAAGTAATAAGAAAAGGCAGATATGCAGTGGTAACAATGGCAGGAGGGCAAGGTACAAGACTTGGTCATAATGGACCAAAAGGAACATTTGAGCTAGATGTAGAACCTAAAAGGCCATTATTTACATTACTTGCGGCAACAATAAAAGAACAAGCAAAAAAGCACAATGCAGTAATACCATGGTATATAATGACAAGCAAAGAAAACAACAAACAAACAAAGGAATTCTTCAAGCGACACAATTACTTTGGAATGAAAGAAAAAAACATAAAATTCTTTATACAAAATGAATTACCAATGATAGATACAAATGGAAAAATATTAGTAGATGACAAAGGAAAAGTAAAACAAGCAGCAGATGGGCACGGTGGAATATTTGAAGCAATGAGTAAAGATGGAATACTAAAAGATATGAGCCGTAGAAGAATAGAATGGGTATTTATAGCAGGAGTAGACAATGTACTTGCTAAAATGATTGATCCACTTCTTACAGGAATAGCAATAGATAGAAAATGCTTAGCTGCTGGAAAATCAGTAGTAAAAAGTAATCCAAAAGAAAAAGTAGGAGTTTTTTGTAAAAAAGATGGAAAACCAAGTGTAATAGAATACACAGAAATTACAAACGAAATGGCAGAAGCCGTAGATGAAAAAGGCGAATTACTATATGGAGAATCACATATATTATGCAATCTATTTAATATAAAAGCATTAGAAGAAATAGCAAAAAATAAACTACCATATCATAGTGCATTTAAGAAATCTAAATATATAGATGATAATGGAGTAATAGTAGTACCAGAAGAACCAAATGCATATAAATTTGAAGCATTTATATTTGATGCATTTGAAAGGTTAGAAGATATGGCAATTATGAGAGTAAAAAGAGAAGAGGAATTTGCACCAGTAAAAAATGCAGAAGGTGTAGACAGTCCAGAAACTGCAAGTAAATTGTATTTAAATTATGTAAAAAATAAAAAATAAAAATAGAAAGTGAAACAAAATTTTATAAATTGTTTCACTTTTTATTTTTGTTTTGAAAACAATTTAAAAAAGTAATTAAAATTTTTTGTTATATTTTTTGAGAAAATATCTAAAAAGTTATAGTATTTTTCAAATTTATGTAAAAATATGATATGCAAAAACAGTGGAATTGCTTGTAGGGGAATAAATTATAAGGATATAATAAAACAAATGTAGGGTAATATGTTATGCTACAAAATAAAAAAAGGAGGAACAAAAGAAATGCGGAATAAAAAAGAAAACATTAATTACAATAATGGTATTAATAGTATTCTATTTAATAATAATGCCAAACAAAACACAAGGAGCATTGCAAGCCAATGGGGATACAGCAAAAAAAGATTCAATAAATAACTGGATGATAAACATAAGAAAAATGCAAAGTTCAGGGGGAGCATTGGGTTTAACAGACACTATAAATAGTAACCTAACAAGTGAAAATAAAAACTTAGATATACATATGGAAAAAAATACAGAATATGGAGCGATGGTAATACTATCAGCATCAAGTTACGGAAATCCGAATAAAGTAAATGATGGAGAAACAACAACAGGAAATGAAACAGGAGTTGTTATGAACATAAATAAAGAATGGACTGCAATGGGGTGTGTGGAATTAAGTAACTATGTGGCAAATTTTAAAAATGCACTAGCAAGATATAAAAATATATATCCAGCAGGTTATGCACCTAAGGTAGGAGATGCTATACAAGAAACACAAGGATGGCATGGAAGTGTACCAAATGCAGGAGCAGTAAGCTGGGGAAATTCTTCTAATGCTTGGCAACGAAAGTTTGGAATACTTCGAGGATATTCAGGAGGAATATTTTCTTATATGATGTTAGCATCTGGTGTAGCAATTAATGACGGAATAAATGCAGACACATATCCAACTAAACCTTGGTATAGTAGAGCAGTAGTTGTTGTTGGAAATGGAGTGTAATAGTTTGCAGTAAAACTATAATATCTAATAAGAAAAAATAAAGAGATTTTTGAACAAAATAAAAATGTAAGGAAAAATTCATATAAAAAATTACTTTTTATGTAAAAAGATAGTATGCAAAAAGCGCTATTTTCATTGCTTAAAGAAAGTCTAAAAGATATAATCAAGAAATAAAAAAGCAAAAGAAAATAGGAGGGAAAAAGCATGAAAAGTAAGAAAACACAAGGTCTAAAAATAGCAATTGGTATACTTGCTATTATAATAATTTATTTAATAATACCAAATAAAACACAAGGAGCATTACAAGCTAATGGAGATACAGCAAAAACAGATACAATAAATAATTGGATGATAAACATAAGAAACATGCAAAGCTCAGGGGGAACATTAGGATTAACAGATACTATAAATAATGACTTAACAAGTACAAATACAAATTTAGACATACATATGGAAAAGAATACAGAATATGGAGCATTAGCTATATTATCAGCATCAAGTTATGGAAAGCCAGATAAAGTAAATGATGGGGAAACAACAACAGGAAATGTAACAGGAGTTGTAATGAATATAAATAAGGAATGGGTAGCATCTGGAAGTGTAGAACTAGGAAATTATGTAAGTAATTTTAAAATAGCAAAATCGAGATATAAAAATATATACAAGAAAGACTATGTAGCAAAAACAGGAGATGCAATAAGAGAAACAGTTGGGTGGCATGGTAGTAATGATTCTACCTGGCTAAATATTATAATGTGGAGTGGCAGTATTCCACATGAAAGTGGAGGTCTAGTGCGTAGCATTTCAGGAAGCATATTTTCATATTCAGCAGAATTTAAACAAGGTTCAAATCCAAACAGGTGTAGTGGTGTAGCAGAACATAAAAATAAATATTCCAGCCGTGCAGTAGTTGTTGTTGGAAGTGGTGTTTAGTTTGGTAATTGGTTAATTTTATGAAAGGAAAATTATCGAGTATAATGAAAATAAAAATATACAGAAGTAAAAATGTAATAAAAAAGTCTAGAAAAGGAATAACTTTAATAGCACTTATTATAACTATTATTGTTCTATTAATTCTAGCAGGAGTAGTATTAAATGCAGTATTAGGTGATAATGGTATATT
>CATKFT010000282.1 GCA_949747745.1 uncultured Clostridia bacterium | reverse complement strand
TGTCCACAAGACCTCACAGGATAAGTCGTTTAACTTTCCTCTTTTACTCGCTTAATTTACTGCATAAGGTTACGTATATCTTTGGGGCTTCGGCTTGTTTAGTAGTCTTACCCTCTTATACAGCCTTTGTATCAAGTTTTTGTTCATCGAGCCAAGATTTTGATACACACTTCCTTTACTTCCACCTCACAATGGATAGCTTGTGCTTCTCTATGTGGTTGGCGATATATACCTCCACTACGGACTTTCACCGATTAGTCAAACGACATGCCTGTCGTACTAAAAAGATAGACTATTCAATATGAATTAGTCTATCTTATACTTTCTATTTCTTTTCTTCAAGTATATATTCAAACTTAGGAAATACTGCAAGTATAATTTCTACTACTACTTCTAATTCCATATCATTGCATCTGTCTATCATAGCTTGCACTTTTTCTCTATTAGTATATTCTTTTTCTTTCACAACTTCACCATATAATAAAGTATCAATTGGAACTCTTAGAGATTTACTAAGTTGATGTATTGTATGTATACTACAACTCTTTTCCCCTTTTTCAATTCGATTAATAAAATTTTCACTTCTATCTATTATATCTGCCAACTTTTCAACAGTTAATCCTAAACTTTTTCTATTTTCTCGTACTCTCTTGCCAAAATTTTCCCAATCAGTATATTCGTATTTATTTTTCTTAAATTCGCTCATAGAATAACTCCTTTACTAACAGTTACAATATTTTGTCCCTATTAGTTTATATTATTCCATTTTTATTGTAATAATTTTAGTGTCTGCTAGTTGCAAATATTTATTACCAGTAGGCACATGGCAAATAAATAAAAATACGATATTAGATCGCTTAATTTTATTGATATTTTATTATCCTTTCCTTTACAACATTAATATATTTTTCATATATGTTACTATAAAAATTTTTCTTTAGTTCTTCTCCCTTATCATATATATTTAAACATGCTTTTGGACTACGTTTATTGTTTATATACTCGATATAATCAAAAATATCTTTTTGTTCTATTTCATATGCTTTTAGTACGCAAAATACATACATAGTATAACTTATATTCTCTAGTTCATTTATAGATATATCTGATACATAACTCAAAATATCCTGTTTTATACTTTTAATGATTTCATTTTTATCTTCTAATGCTAGCATTCGTTCGTATCTTAAACACTTATTTAACTTTAATATAACAATGTTGTCGATTTCTGAACTTTTCTTGTAAATTTCCTCTATTGAATCATTTGACTTAATAGAATTTTCTAATTCTTTAACTGCTTTTTTCAATTCGTCTTTATCTTGTTCTTTTTTCATTTGAAACCTCCTTATATTTTAATAAATAATCATTGAAGATTTACATTTTCCTAACTGCATTGTTAACAATTCTTTGTAATCCTTGTATTCTTCTTTTGATATTTCTCCATGTAAAATAATACTTTGTATTCCGTACTGCTATATAACCTATGATTTGTATAATGTGCCAATTCAATGCACCTTATTTTCCCTTTTGTAACTATTATATGTCTTTTATAGTCTTCTATTGTTAGTGATGTGCATCTTTGTTCTTTTATTTCTCCAACTTGATTTTTATATGTTATTGTGTAAATTTGCATATTTGCTCCTTTCTTTAATAGTTTTTATGTTAATTATACTATGTTTAATGCGCAAAAAATGTCGAATTTTGAAAGTTGTTGAAATTTTTACGTCTTTTATATCCGCACGCACTTAAATAATATCATATATGTAATGCTAAAATCAAGATATTATATAAAAAGGTGGTAAATATTGTTGAAAAATAGCCGAAAAACATTTGATGAATTAAATGGTAAAAAGAATGTTACTGGGAAAAATATAGAATTTTATAGAAAGAAACATAAGCTTTCTAGGCAAAATATTTCAGATAAATTAATGATTCTTGGAATAGATTTGTCTGCCCAATCTCTTTATGATATTGAAATAGGTAATCGTACAATTGTTGATTACGAGCTTGCTGCTATTACTAAAATTTTAAATGTATCTGTTAACGAATTATTATCTGACATAAATAGATATTTAGATGAAAACTTAAATATTCAATAAAAGCTACCTTATTAATTTAAATAGCTTTTTATTTATTCCGTATAGTATTAATAATTATAATTGAAATATGTTTTGTTAATATTGCATGATCTTAATAAATTTTATCTTTTTTATTATTTTGTTAAATTTATAATTTACTCTTTTTTCTACTTTTTATATATTTTTCAATATTTAATATAAAATAATGGCATAGGTTTTAAACCTATTTTTTAAATTACTTGTATTTTTACAAGTAATTAAGTTGAGAGAACCATGTAAGATTCACACTATAAGGAGGACAACATATGAAACTTTGTAAAAAAAGATTCTCACGTTCTATCGGCTTAGTTCTTAGCTTAGCCATTTCTCTGTCTGTCTTTGCACCTGCTGTTTACGCATCGGAAAGCAACGATACCTGTGCTACATCAGCTGAACCCTTAGATGCATCAACAATTACTTTTGAAGATGCTGTGGAGTATTTAGGTTTAACTCCTGAAGAAGCTCAGAAAGTTCAGCTTTATGTGGTTGAAACTGATGGGGATGTATTTAGTCTGTCAGAATCTGGTATTCAACCATGTGTTGAAATAACAGATCCTTCTCGCACTTATATTAATAGTGGAGAAATATACAACCCTGGTTATTTTTCATTTACAGGTTATAACATTGGCAGATATCGTACAATGAACGGTAGTAAGCTTAAGCTGTCATTTGTATGGAAACCTACCAGTACAACTACTCTATGTGATGTATTAATACAGTTGCGTCGGTATGGAGTATCTCAACCTATACTTCAAATGCATCTCTATAACGATGTATATAAACCCAATGACTATAACGTGCAGCAAACTGATTGGATTAATATCGTAAGTGGGCGAGATTACAATATCATTTATGATGCCTGGGATTTTGACGCTACAATGACTGTCACTGTAAGTATGTGTACTATTTTCGCAGTTTATTAATATTTATTGGTTCTCTCAACTTTAAGAGGGTAGCTTCTTGCTACCTTCTTATTTTAAATATAAAACAACCCTATATCCTAATTTTTCTAATGGATTAACTCCTATTAATGTTAAATCGTAAATACAATCCCCTATATTATCAAAATGACCTCCAACACAATTATATCCTCTACCTTTTACCCAACCATCTGTATATTCTCTTACATTTCCTGCTAATTCATATATATTGTTTGCTTTATTTCTTTCTGTTGCGCCAGTAGATAGAAGCATGTTATATTTCGATTTCAATTTATTTTCTGCATAATTATATGTTATTCCATAATCACTTGAATAATACCCTGTAAATTCAAAATTAACATTAGAAAAATTTCCCCAATCTTCCGCATTTGTAATATTATATCCACTATTATTTACCCATTGCATTATATTTATCCATTGTATTGGTAAAATTAAATCACTTGTTACATTTTCATTATTATACATTTTTTGAGCATTGATTTTAGCATTTTTTAAACTAATAAAGTTCCATACAATTTGACCTTGTTTACTAACTGGTATTCCTTCTATATCATTAGTTGATGATGAAAATTCTTTTATGTTTTTTTGCATATCATCTGTTATCCCTGCTTCATATCTTGCAACATAAAAACCTCCATATTTGCTGATTTGTTTTCTATATCTTTCTATTTGTTCTTCTTTTTGTTTTGAATCTTGTATTCTAATATTATATATATTTAATAAATCTTCATTAGTAATATCGACTGATGGCACCCAAACAAATTGATTACCGATTTCATCTTCAATTACTAATCCATTATTCCAACCTTTTGGTATGCCATTAACTAATTCCCAACTAGCATCTACAGTTTCAACTTTTTTAAATCCTTTTGGAATAATTGGATTATTATAAGCTCCTATTGGGTGTATGTCTTTAACTTGTATCTCTATATTATTATCTTTATTCATAATAAAGATGAAGCCCCAAATACTACAACATATAATTATTAATACTATTATAATA
>CATKFT010000281.1 GCA_949747745.1 uncultured Clostridia bacterium | reverse complement strand
GTTCCTTGTATTGGTGTGTTCATTGCTGCTCTTTTTCCAAATTGTCTTACCATATAGTTTGATGATTTTAACTCTGATATTTGTCTTTTTCTTCCAAATAGAGTTTGTACATATCCCTCTTCTTCTGCTTGATTTACTATTTCATCCATAAATTTTTTTATTCCACTATATTTATCTAAATATTGCTCAATATAGTTTTTAGCTTCTTTTCTTGAAACTCCAATTTGCTCCCCTAATCCAAATTCACTAATTCCATATACTATCCCAAAGTTTACTGCTTTCGCACTTGACCTTTGTTCACTCGTTACTTCCTCTAATGGTATATTTAGCACTTTTGATGCTGCTTGTTTATGGATGTCTTCATCATTTTTAAATGCTTCTAACATATGTTCATCTTCTGAAATATGTGCTAAAACTCTTAATTCTATTTGTGAATAATCTGCATCTAAAAATATACTATTTTTACTTGGCTTAAATGCTTTTCTTATTTTCTTTCCAGCTTCTTGCCTTGTTGGTATGTTTTGTAAGTTTGGTTCTGTTGAACTTATTCTTCCTGTTGTAGTTACAGTTTGATGAAAATATGTGTGTATTCCATTATCATATTTATTAATATATGGAATTAAGCCCTCTACATATGTTGAATTTAGTTTCATAATTCCCCTATATTCTAATATTTTAGCAACTACTGGATGTTCATTTTTTATTTTTTCTAGAACATCCACATCTGTAGAATATCCATTTTTGGTTTTCTTTGCAAATGGTAAGTTTAGTTTTTCAAATAAAATTTCTCCTAATTGTTTTGGTGAATTTATGTTAAATTCTTCTCCTACTAATTTATAAATTTCTTTTGTTAGTTCTTCTAATTCTTGCTTTAATACATTTCCATATGAAATAAGTTCTTCTTTATCTACTTTCATACCTACATATTGCATATCTGCAAGTACTCTTACAAGTGGCATTTCAATTTTATTAAATAATTCTTCTTCTTTTTCTTCTTTCAATTTTTTTTCTAATATTTCTCTTAATCTTGATATAACATATACATATACTATGCTTTCTTCTTTTTGTTTTGAAATAGTTTCCTCTTCATTTGCATCAAATAAATTTAATTGTTCTTTTTCTTCTTTTACTCCCTTTTGTTTTAAATACTCCGAGATATCAATTCCTACATATGACATGCTTAAACCATCTAATGGGTATTTTGAAGCTACTGGGTTTAGTATATATGCTGCTATTTTTACATCGAATACAAAGTTCTTTGGTGTAATTCCTATTTGCTTTAATAAAATATAATCCCTTGCTTCTTCGTAACCTACAAGTGGCTTCTCTTCAAATATTTCTTTAAAATATTTTATAAATTCTTCTTGATTTTTTTCAAATTCATAGTAATATACTGTATTTTTAATAAAAATACTTATACTTGTTATTTTTTTTGGAATAATTATTATTTTTGAATTATCAATTTCATTTTTATTATCTTGATTATTTATGTTGTTTTCACTGTATACTTCTTTATTTATTATTTTATTATTAAGATTATTTTCAGAATTTTCATTTTCAATACCTATATTTTTAATTTCTATATTGTTTATATCATATTCTTTTGTTCCTAAATAATAAACAAGTTTTTCTTCTTTTTTTATTAAATTTATTAAATCTTGTAATTCTGATTGTGTTTTTATTTCTTTTTTTTCAAAATCTATATTTTGCTCTTTGTTTTCTTCTTCTCCTTCTTTTAATGAAAAACGTTCAATATATCTATTAAATCTATATTTTTTAAATAATTCTAATACTTTCTCTTTATCCCATTCTTCTTTTTTCATTTTTGACAAATCTTTTTCTATTTCTGAATCTATATTTATTCTTCCAAGCTCTCTTGAAAGAAATGCTAATTCTTTATTTTCTATTAGCTTTTGCCTTAATTTTCCCTTTATATTATCCGTATTTTCCTCTATTTTAGCGTATAAATTATCAATATCTGTATATTCTTTTATTAATCCAAGTGCTGTTTTTTCTCCTACTCCTGGTACCCCTGGTATATTATCAGATGTATCTCCCATTAAACCTTTTACCTGAATTAGTTGGTATGGCTCTATTCCATATTCTTCTCTTACTTTATTTCTATCATAATAATCTGTTTGTGTTTTTCCTTCTTTAGTTCTTGGAATTTCAATTGTTATTTTATCTGTTGCTAGTTGAAAGTTGTCTCTATCTCCTGAAAGTATTGTTACATCTAGTCCTTTTTCTTCCCCAAATCTTGATAGTGTACCAATAATATCATCACCCTCATAACCTTCTTTTTCTATAATTTTTATATTCATTGCTTTCAATATCTCTTTTATTATTGGCATTTGGTTTGCTAATTCTTCTGGCATACCTTTTCTATTTGCTTTATATTCTTTATACATTTCATGTCTTTTAGTTGGTCCTTTTTTATCAAATGCTACTACTATATATTCTGGTTTTAGTTCTTCTTCTGTTTTGAATAATATGCTTAAAAAACCATATACTGCATTTGTATAAGTTCCATCTTCTGTCATTAGCATTTTGTTTCCCATTATTCCATAAAATGCTCTATTTAATATACTATTTCCATCAATTAACAATATTCTTCCCATGAATTTTAAACTCCTTGTCTTATTTATATACATTTCCCAAAATACATCTATTTTTCTAAAACTAATTAATTAAAACTCCCCTATTTTTTTATTGTTTCCTTATTTTTTAATTAACTACACTTGATTTTAACTCTATATTTTTTAATTTTTTATTGCAAATTCTTTTCGATATTATTATTGATACTATTAACATTATTGGATATATTGCCCCAAACAAATAATGCTCATATGCAATAAAATATATTATATTGCAAAGTTCTGCAAGTATTGTAATTGATAATAACCATTTTATATTTTTTCCACTATCCCATATTACTGTAGCAAGTATCCAAAGCGTATACCAACTTTGAAAATTTGTAATTGTTAAAAATAGAAATAATACTAATAGTCCATTGTATTTTCTAATATATGTACTAAATGTGTTATATTGCTTTTTGTTAAATAATAATTTTAGTATTGTTATTAAGTATAAAACTACAAATGCTAACATAAACCCTTTTGATATTATTAGTGCTAATTTAAAGTTTTTTACTGCAACCATTGTAAGTATCGAATTTACAAATTTCCCTTGTTGTGTAATTATTCCATTTAAGAAATTAAAATCTCTCATATATATACTATAACATAAACCTATCACTATAATAAATAGTATTGCCCATAAAAATGAAAACATTATCTTTTTTACAGTTTTTTCTTTTCTATAATAATATAAAATTATAAATGGAATTAGTAATATTGCAACATATTTTACAGCTGTTGCAAGTGCAAATATTATTACTGTTAGACTTAGTTTTTTCTTTTTTATGAAGAAAAATAAACCTAATAATATTAGAAATATTACTAATATTTCATTATGAACATTAACTAATCCATCAAATAGTATTAGTGGATTTAAACCATACATAAGTGCAAATAAGTTTCTTTTATTTGTTATTTTGTATATTAGATATATATTAATTAAATGTAAAATTAGATTAAATAGCTTGTATATGAATAATCCAAAAAATAAATTTCCCATAGATAGTGCACTTAATACCTTACATATTAAAGGCCATACAGGTCCATATACTACTGTTTGTCCACTCCATACACCTTTCATTTTAAGTAACATTTCATCATTTTTTGCTTCTTCATTTTGTTCTATAACTTCATTTACAGAAGTATAATATGGGTTTACTTTATAATGTGCTTCACTCCACCCTGTTCCCATATAATAAAATACATCTGTACTTGTTAGTGGTAACATTATAAAAAATATTAATGATATTATAACAACAAAGCTTGCTACTTTTTTTCCTGTTACAAATTCTTTTTTATGATTTTTCAATATTTTATAATATAAAAGTGAAAGTCCTAAAAATATTCCTATAAAGAATATTGTTCCTATAACTTTTGCAGACGTTATATCTTTTGTTGGTTCAGTAAAGAAAAATGTAAAACTTGAAACTAAGTCTAGTATTTTTCCTCCTTGTAACATATATACAATTGATGGAATAATAAATGCTATACTTAGTAATATAAACATTGATTTATAATTAATGTTTTTTAATTCTTCAACTATTTTCATTTTCACACTTCCACTTCTTTATCTTTTTTTAATTTATTTGCCCATATCCTAAACTTGAGTACCACGAATTGATTTTACACAATATCCAAGTGATATAATTATTGATTTATACTACAATATTTCTTCTTATCTTTCAGAATGTGGTCATAATAACGAGATTCCTCTGAAAATATGCAACCACAATATTTTTGCATATATAAGCCAAGTTCTCTTGCAATTTTTTGTCCTTGTCTAAATCCTACTCTAAAATCTCTATATGTAAATTCTATCTCATATTTTTTTGCTAGCTCTTCACATATTTTTTTTAGTTCTTCATGTTTTTGATATGGACTAACAAATAGTGTTGATGTAAATGCATCATATCCATTTTCTTTTGCATATTTTACTGTTTTTTCTAAACGTACCTTATAGCAATAGTTTTGGCATCTGTTTTGTAAATCATTTATTACGTTTTTGGTGAATTCTCTTAACCCATATTCTTCTTCAAATATTGCTTTTATGTTTATACTTTCAGCATATTCTTTTAGGCAGTCTCTTCTTGCACAGTATTCTGTGTATGGGTGTATATTAGGGTTGTACCAATATAGAACTGGTTCTATTTTTTCTTTTCTTAGTTCATTTATACAATAAACACTGCATGGTGCACAACATGTATGCATTAATAATTTCATTTTTCTTATTCCTTATTAATTGATTTTAGGTTTTTGTTAGATTTACCTATAAACTGTCCTCTATTTTTTAACATTTTCAAATTTTTCTTATTCTTTTAAAATTATGCTATTTGTACATTTTATAATTCCTCCATATTCATTTTCAAAAATAATGTCTCCTAACTGGTGTATCCTTTTTTCTAAATTTTTATAAAGTCTGCTTCTATTAAAATATACTATATAATCTGCATTTTCCATATTTTCTTTTACTGTTAATGTTTTTTTAGTAAGTGTATCTTGACCTGATAATCCATTATAAATTTTGTCTTTATTTTGTATGTATCTTGTTAATACATAGGTCCAATATCCTTGTTCTAATTCACTTACTACTTCTATTTTGTTGTCATAACTTATATTGTCTTTCATGTATTCTAATATTTCTATTTCTTCATTATATAAATCTGTCTTCTTATATTTTAACATGGTTTTATTGGCTCCAAATACTTCTACTACAGTTGTTAGTTTTTCATTATCATTTAATTCTTTTGGTTCTAATATTGTATCTATAAATAATAAATTTAATATTATTAATATTATGTAAAATCCTACAAACCCAAATGAAACTTTAGGGTATTTTTTATATATTTCTACTAGTCCTTTGTAATTTAAGTAAAATATTATAAACCATAAAGCGAAGTAATTTTTTGTAAGATAATATATAGATACTTTTTCAAATGAATATCCTATTAATAGTAATTCTATAAATGCTATGCAGAATATCATATTTATTATTGCAAATTTATTTTCTTTCCACTTTTTTACTATTAGATATATTGGAATTGGTAATAGTGGTATTAAATTAGAATATAGGTTCACATATATGTATCCATATGCTGAAAGTCCTTCATTAACTAAATGTGATGAAAAGTTAAACATTGTTTCTTTATTTAGCTTACTATTAATTATTACTCCATATATTTCTGGTGCTATATGATATATAAATCCTAAAAAGAATGGTATTAATAGGGTTGTTGTTAGTAATATTATATTTTTCTTTGTAAATATACTTTTTTCTTTTTCATAACTATGTATGCAAAAATATATCCATAAAGCAGAATATATATATGGTACAAACATATAATATGCACTAAATATTCCAAAATTTAGTAATGCTATTATTAATATTATGTATGTTATGTTTAATTCTTTATTTTTAAAATAGTATACTATGTCAAATAGTAAACATATTAGTAAAATTCCCATACTTAAATATTCAAATCCAAATAGGAAGCTGTTTAGTGGGTATCCCATTACATAAATTAGACTTACTATAAAAGCTAAGAATCTCGTTTTTTTATCTATTGCAAAGCTTGAAATTGTTGTGTACATTGATGATGCTGTTATGAATAATACTAATATTCCAAATATTATGAATATGTTATAGTTGTAAAATGGGTCTATTATTTCATTTAATGCTTTCATTATTAGTCCAGAGTTTACATATGATACGGTTTTTCTTGTTGTGAATCCTCCATATATTTCGTCTTTGTCTTGTATTAGTAATGAATCATTTTCAGAGAACATTTCTGATGTTAAATAGTGTGCTGCTGGGTCTCCTGTTTCGTATTTTATATTAAATGGGAAACTAAAATTTAAGTATGAAACTATTATTATTGCTATTGCAAATATTGCAATGTATAGTAAATCTGTTTTGTATAACTCGTAGTTTTGTATTTCTCTTTTTTTTAATATACTGCTAATTAAAATTATTGTTATTATTATATTTATTATTGATAGGCTAGTTAATGTAACTGGTATTGTTAAAAATGTTAATACATAGCTTATAAATGTGTTGTAGCAAAATATTACTCCTATTGTTATGTTTATAAAACTTAGTATGTTTAGCTTTTTGTTTGTTTTTTTTATAAGTATGAAGCTTGTTGCTAGTAATATTTGCGATAAAATATAGATTATTCCCATTTATTTTTTTCTCTCCTTTTATTTTCTTTTGCAGTCCGCTTCCAAATAGTAATATATTTTATTTTTTTTCATTTCAGTGCTCCCAACGCTCACGGGTATTCCCCCGCCTCCCGGCTGTCCGCACTTTCATTACAAAAATAAAATATATTACTATCTTCGCGCTAGTTTGTTACATTGTATATTTTTTTTACTTTTTACTTTTTACTCTTTACTTTTTACTCTTTACTTTTTACTCTTTACTTTTTATTTTTTATTTTTTATTCTTCTTTTAATTCTAAATGTTTGTAGGCATCTGGCATTGCTATT
>CATKFT010000280.1 GCA_949747745.1 uncultured Clostridia bacterium | reverse complement strand
TTCCATTTTCATCAATATGTTTTATATCTTCAAAAGTTTTATTATAATTTTCTTTATTATCTAGTTCATTCATTTGAAATCATCTCCATTTCTTATTATTTGACATTTTATTACAATTTCAAATGAATTGCAATATATTTGCGAAAATTTGTTTATATATGTTGCATATATCATATCTTTAATTCAAAACTTTATCTTTATTTACTATCATATCTATTTGTCCATCTTTTAAATATATTATTTTATCTGAACTTTCAATAGTCGATTTTCTATGTGCTATTATGATTACTGTACTCTTTTTTGAAATCTTATCAATTATATTTTGTATCATTTTTTCTGTTTGTAAATCCATATTTGAAGTTGGTTCATCAAATATATAGAAATTTGCTTTGTGTAATATAGCTCTCATAAAAGCTATTATTTGTAATTCACCATATGATAATTTTGAAAGTTTAATTTTAGTATTTAATCTTTCATTTAATTTATTAAATAAATTTTCTACCCCCATTTCATGTATTAATTCATTTATTTGCTCATCTGTTATTTCGTCATTTCCTAGAGTTATATTATTTCTAACAGTATCTGCGAATATGTATGGATTCTGTGATATATAGGAAATATTATCTCTTAAACATTTTGTTGATATCCCAGAAATATCATAATTGTCGATTAATATTTTTCCGCTTTCTATATCATATAATTTCATTAACACATTTGTAAGAGTTGTCTTTCCTACTCCTGTTCTTCCTGCAATAGTAACTTTTGTTCCTTTTTTTATTACAAATGAAATATTTTTTAATATCATTTCTTTATCATATTTCATTGATACATTTTGAAATTCAATATCTCCATTTAGATTTTCTATATAATCTCCACTTTCTATATTTTCTTCTTCTGTTTCGTTTAATAAAATCTTTATTCTTTTATATGAATTTATACAAGTTTGTAATTCTTCTAATTGATTACAAATTTCTTCAAGTGGTGTTTTACATTCTTTGGTATAATATAAAACTAAATAAATACTTCCTAAGGATATAGCCATATTAATATTTATAGAATAATATATAATAGCATAAATTCCTATTGCTTGGATCATTGCTATTATCCAATATGGAAAATGATGTATAAATATATACTTTCTTCTTATTTTAAGTTCTGAATAAAATAACTCATTCATTTTATTAATATTTTTATTTTGTAATTTAAAAAGATAAGTCAGTTTACTTTTATTATACAATTCGGAAAATTCCTTATGCTCTCTATCTCTCTTCTCTAGAATTTCATTATCTAATTTACCCAGTACTCTAGTAAATTTATATACAATAAAGGAAATTATCACTACAGTAATTGCTCCGATAACAGCTAAATTAATGTTGGCAACAAACATCATTATTATCATAAATATTATATATAAAACATTACTCAAAATGTCATATAAGAATCCAAAAAACAAGTCAAATAAATTATCTACATCTGAAGTTAATCTAGTGTATAATTCAGAAGAATTGTACTTATTAAATGTACTCATTTTGAACTTTAGTATTTTGTTAAATAACATCTTTCTAATATCTCTCAAAATTTTACATATTGTTGTATTTATTAAAACATCTCTTACATACTTAAATATCAATCTTCCCAAATGTATAGATGTATATATGCAAATGAAAAATAGTATTGTATTCATAATATCTTTTCTTGTAAAATCAATATCTACAACTTGTTTTACTATATAAGGAGGTAATGCAGATAAAAAATCACAAATTATTAATAATATCCCTATAATTACTATTGATTTTATATATTTCTTTATAATATTTTTCATTTATCAACACCTACTTTCTCATAGGTATTTAATTCATTATAAAGTTTACTTTTTTCAAGCAGTTCTTTATGTGTTCCATTCTCTATTATTTTTCCATCAACTAGCAAAAATACTTTATCCATTTTTTCCATCATACTAATTTTATTTGAAATAATTATAATTATATTATTTCCTATTTGCTTTTCAATTTCTTCAATTACTTTCTTTTCTGTATCAACATCTAGTGCAGATAATGTGTCATCAAATATATTTATATTTCTAACATTTAACAAGTTTCTTGCGATTTGTATTCTCTGTTTTTGTCCTCCAGATATTTTGATTCCATTCTCTCCAATTTTTGTTTCAAATCCATCTTGCATTGTTGTTATATCTTCTAAAATGTTAGCCTTTTTACTTATATCTTCTATTTCATTATTTGTAGCTTCATTTTCAATATCAATGTTGTTCTTTATTGTATCATCCATAATAATATTTTTTTGCATTGCATATCCAATATTTTCAAAGATACTTTCTCTTGAATATTCATTCATATCAATTCCATTGATAAATATTTTATTTTCTGGCACTTCATAAAAACCTGCAAAAATATTCATTAATGTTGTTTTTCCACTTCCAACTTTACCAACAATTCCAATTTTATCACCACTATTTATTGTCATATTTATATTTTTTATCGCTAATTTCCCATCATTTTCATAACTGTAGCAAAGATTTCTCACTTCAATTTTATCAATCTTCTCTAATTTTCTTCCTTCTTTTTTATAAGTATCTAATCCAAAAAAGTAATTAAATCTTCTACTTGCTATCTTAAAGTTAGATATTCCTGTAAGTAATGGTTCTATTGAATTTACAATCTCTGATATAGCAATAGTAATACAAGAAATGTATGCTGTTAATTCTCCTACAGTTAATAATCCTTTATTGATCAGAATCAATCCAACCACAAACCCTATCGAATAACATGCTGCATATAAAATGTTTGCTACCATATCCATTTTATAGATTATTGCTCCAACATTAACATCTGATATATATGTTTCTTCATTAACTTTATTAAATTTCTCTCTTTGATTTTCTTGTTCATTATATAATTTTATTAAACTAAATCCAGAAGTGTTTTGTTCTATATTCTTTGATAGATTAAGATATACATTTCTTTCTTTTTCTAGTGTTTCTCCCTGTTTTTTATAAAGTTTATATAAAAAGTATATTGCAATCGGAAAAACTGGTAATATTGTAAGCATCAAAATTATATTAAAATCTTTTCCTATAACAATCAAACCAATAATAGGTGCTACAATTAATCTTGCAACATTAAAAAAGGCATTTCCAAAGAATTTTCTTATAGATAATATTTCTTTGGATAAATAAGCAAGAAATACACCTTTATCTTCTTTATCATAATACTCTGGCTTTACTGACTGTAAATGCTCTATTACCTTACTTCTTAAATATGTATCTGATATTCTAGCTCTTGTAAAAAATAAAGTTCTATATATAATTCTTGGTATAATCATTATTAAAGAGTAAAACATCAAACTATATACTTCATTCATAATGGCTTCTTTACTGGCATTACCTTCAATTAGCAAGTCTAATATATTTCCTATAATACTAGGTATTTTATATAGTATATATATAACGATTGCATGAAATACCATACCTAATATGTAAATAGGAAAAGTTCGTTTTAATTCATCTATAAATATTTTATTGCTTTTATATTTACTATTCACTATAAATTCCCCTTTATTAGTCTACTATAAATCTTATATCTTCTTTATTTATACCATAAAATATATGTAAAAACAATTATTTCACAAATATTTTAAAATATAGTAAGGCTGTTACTTTTTGTGTAACAACCTTTTCTATTCTTATCTTGCATATCTATCTTTTTTCTTTGTTTTATTAATATCTTCTTGCCCATTTTTCATTTGCATTTCAATTTTTAGAGAGTAATTCTTTACTCATATTGATTTCTTGTTTAATTATATGTAACGCCATCACACAAAAACCTCCTTCTTTCAATACTTTTGGTCAAAAAAAGACCGCTTCATTTTTTGAAACGGTTTAAAGTTTTTGTGTTGTCAAATTCTTATAATTCTGAAATCAAGTTATATCAAGCATTATAGAGAGTTCGACAAAAACTCGTCTTGGTGCCGTTGACGTAGTTATCTACAACTTTTTTCGGCTCTCATAACGATTGATACAAATATCAATCAATTTATTATTTTTACTTTAACATAAAGTTTA